>NZ_JAWSTH010000032.1:0-58278 GCF_033542075.1 Conexibacter stalactiti | reverse complement strand
GGGCCGGCGCGACGCTGCGGCTCGGCAACGCGCTCGGCGCGGGCGCCGCCGGGCTCGCCGCCGACGCCGCCGACGCGCGCGTCGCGCTGCTGGTCGCCGTCGCCGGCGCGGCGCTCGCGTACGTCGCGCTGCGCTCGGACGCGATCAAGACCCAGTCGGTCTCGGCGCTTGCAGCGATCGGTGTTGCCCGCCCCCGGCGCGCCCTGTTGCCTGGAGGGCATGACACGACTTCGCATCCTCATCGTCCTCTGCGCGATCTCGGCGAGCCTGCTGGCGCCGGGGCTCGCGACCGCTGAGACCCAGCGCCCCGACCTCGCCAGGCACTTCGCGGCGGCCGGCACGAGCGGCACGATGGTCGTTCACCGCTCCGGTCCCCGCCCCCAGACGATCGTCGTCGGCGACCGCCGCAGCCGCACCCGCTACCTGCCCTCCTCGACGTTCAAGATCCCCAACTCGCTGCTCGCGATCGACCGCGGCGTCGCCTCCGGCGCCGAGCAGCCGTTCCCGGGGCCCAACCCCAACTACCTCGTCGCAGGCAGACCGTTCCTGCCGGTGACGTGCGAGGGCGACCTCACGCTCGCGACCGCCTTCGCCAACTCCTGCATCCCGATCTATCAGCAGCTCGCGCGCGAGATCGGCCGGCCCGCGTATCGCACCGCGCTGCGTGCGATGGACTACGGCAACGAGCGCGTCGACGGCGCGCCACTCGACGCCTTCTGGCTGGAGGGACCGCTGGGGATCTCCGCCCGCGAGCAGGTCGACTTCCTCGAGCGCCTGCGCCGCGGGGCGCTGCCCGTCTCGCGCCGCGCGATCGCCGAGGTTCGCCGCATGATGGTGGTCGAGCGCAACGGCGACACGGTCGTGCGCGGCAAGACCGGCTACGTCTTCTCGACCGATCCGGCCGTCGGCTGGTGGGTCGGCTCGGTGACGCGCGGCGGGAGCGAGTGGACCTTCGCGCTCAACCTCGACATGACGAGACCGGAGCACGCCGCGCAGCGGGTGCCGATCGCACGCGCGATCCTGCACGACCTCGGCGCGCTGCCGAACGGGTAGATGCGCGCTCGCCGCCCGGCGTCGCGACGCCCGCGACCGGAGCGTCGCCGCCCGGCGGCCCGCCTCGCCGTGCTCGCCCTGCTCGCCGTGACCGCTGCCGTTGCCGTCGTCGTGAACGTCGCGGACCCGTCGCAGCAGCCCGGCGACGGCGCGGTCGGCCTGGCGCGGCCGAGCGCCCCGGCCGGCTTCCGCTACGAGTCCGGTCAGCTCAACGAGGGTCCGCTGAGGCTGCGGCGCGTCTCGTTCGCGACGGCCGACGGCCGCGCGACGGGAATGCTCGCCGTCCCGCCGGGCAGACGCGCGCCGATGCCCGCCGTCGTCTATCTGCACGGCCTCGGCGGCGACAGCGCCGACTTCGCGCCGGAGGCGATCTTCGCGGCCGCCAAGGGCGTCGTCGCGCTGTCGCTCGACTCGGCCGACGTCGGCGCTCCGCCGCTGCCGGAGATCGGTATCGGCCCGATCGCTGAGGACGCCCGGCGGCGCGCGGCGACGATCGAGCGCGTCCGCGCCGGTGTCGCGGCGATCGCGGCGCGGCGCGACGTCGACGCCGAGCGGATCGCGTTCGTCGGCTTCAGCAGAGGCGCGGCCGTCGGCGCGCTCGCGGCCGCGCGGATCGACGGGCTCGCCGCCGAGGTCTACGTCTCCGGCGCCGCCGGTCGCGCCACCTGGCCGCACGCCTTCGACCGGCTCGGCAGCGCCGACCGCGACCGCGCGCAGCAGCTGATCGCGCGCTTCGATCCGGCGCGCGCGCTGGCCTCGACGCCGGCGCGCCCGCGGCTCGTGCAGTACGGCACCGCCGACGAGGTTGTCCCGCGGCAGGCGCTGAGGGCCTTCGCCGCCGCGCTGCCGCAGCCGAAGCGGGTGACGGTGGTCAGCGCCGGCAGGCACGCGCTCGGCGTCGCCGAGCTGTACGCCCGGCTGCAGTGGCTCGATCGCGAGCTGCGCGTCGCCGGCCCGCCGGTGCAGGGAGCGCCGGTGCTGCGACGGCGGTAGCGCCCGCTCCCCCTCTCGCGGCTAAGAGGTGACACCGTCGAGCCACGCCTCGACCGTCGCCGCGTCGCCGTCGTCGTCGCGCAGGCCGATGTAGCGATCGGGGCGCACCGCCAGCACGGTGACGCCGGTGACGCCGAGCTGCGCGGCGACCGCGTGGTCCAGTGTGCCGGCTCCGCCGCCCGCGCGCACGCTGAAGCCGACGACCGCGTCGACGGCTGGCCGCGGTCGCGCGGCCAGCCGTGTGACCAGCTCCCCGACACGGCCGGGATCGGCATCCGGACCGCCGAGGACGATCAGCGTCAGACCCCGCTGGTGGGTCAGTTCATGCAGCGGCAACGGTTCGCCGTCGAGCGGCTTGACCGGCACCGTGTCCGGAAGCCGTCTGCCCGGCGCCAGCGCCGCTCCTTCCCCCGCGACGATCCGCGAACGCGGATACTGCCGGTCGATCTCGGCGGCCGAGGCCGCCTCGTGATGCGCGCTGTCGGGATCGCCGAACGTCTCGCGGATCGACGCGTCGCGCTCGGCACGGTCGGCCGCGGCGGTCAGCGCGTGCGCGACCTCGACGTCAGCGCCGGAGGCGACGATGCGCTCGGCGACCGGCCGCCGCTCGGACTCGTAGGTGTCGAGCAGGCCGGCGCCGGCCTCGCCGCGGCAGACGAGCGCGAGTTTCCAGCCGAGGTTGAAGGCGTCCTGGAGGCCGGTGTTCATCCCGTGGCCCTCCGCCGGGGTGCAGGCGTGCGCGGCGTCGCCGGCGAGCAGCAGGCGCCCGGAGCGATAGCGGGCGGCGACGCGCGAGTGGCAGCGGAACCGCACCGGGTGCTCGATCGCGGTGAACGTGACGCCTGGCTTGTAGCGCCGCACCAGCTCCTGCGCCTCCGCGACGAGGTCGCTCGCGTCGGAGGTCGGCCGCATGTAGACCCGCCAGCGCCGCCCGGGCAGCGGCGTGAGGATCACCGGCGGCGTGTCGAGGAGCGGGAAGACGACGTCGTGGTCGTCATCCCACCCCTCGGCGGTCGCGTCGAAGACCGCCCATTGCACGTCGATGTCGGCGCCCGGGAACGGGATCCCGGCCGCCTCGCGGACGACGCTGTGGATCCCGTCGCAGCCGACGACCCAGCGCGCGAGCACCTCGCGGCGCTCGTCGCCGGACTCCAGCGTCGCCGTCACCGCGTCGTCCGCCGCCGAAAGCCCGACCAGCCGCGTCGCGCGCGTGACAGCACCGCCCCGAGCGTGGAGGAAATCGGTCAGGACCGCCTCGGTGACCTCCTCGGAGATCCCGATGTCGAAGCCGTAACGGCTTCCGCTCGCGCCGAAGTCCAGCTCGCCGAGCACGTCGCCGTCGGAGTGGAAGCGCGCCGCGCGGGTTCGCACGCCCTCGGCGAGCAGCCGCCGCTCGATCCCGAGCGCCTCGAGGATCTCCATCGAGCGCGCGTGAACGACCGTCGCGCGATCCCAGCCGCGCGGCGCGTCGAGCGCGTCGACGAGCAGGCACGGCACGTCCCGCCGCTGCAGCTCCGCCGCCAGCAGCAGCCCCGTCGGTCCTGCCCCGACGACCAGCACGTCGACGTTCTCCACGCTCATCGGCGAGAGGCTACGCGACGGCGGACGCCTCAGCGCGTCACCAGCTCGCCGCCCCGTGCCGGTCGACGAACGTGCCGGTCGGGCCGTCGGGGCCGACCTGGGCCATCTGCACGATCGCGTCGGTGCCCTGCTCGACGGTCTGGGGGCCGCTGTGGCCGTTGAGGTCGGTCGCCGTGTAGCCGGGGTCGACGGCGTTGACGCGGAAGCCCGGGAGCGCCTTCGCGTACTGCGTCGTGATCATGTTGACCGCCGACTTCGACGCGGTGTAGCCGAGCGTCACGACCCTCGACTCGATCCGCTCCGGGTCGCTGGTGGCGTCGAACGAGCCGAGGCCGCTGGAGACGTTGACGATCACGGGCGCGGCCGAGCGCTCCAGCAGCGGCAGGAAGGCGCGCGTGACGCGCACGATCCCGATCACGTTGGTCGCGAGCACGACCTCCACGTCGTCGCCGCTCTCCTCGCGCGGTCCGCGCCCGGGGCCGGCGATCCCGGCGTTGTTGACGAGCACGTCGAGGCCGCCGTGCGCGGCGACCTCCTCCGCCGCGGCGGCGACGCTCGCCTCGTCGGTGACGTCGAGCGCGACGAAGCGCGCGCCGAGCTGGTCGGCCGCCTCGCGGCCGCGGCCGGGGTCGCGGGCGCCGATCCAGACGTCGTGGCCGGCGGCGATCAGCCGGCGGGCGGCTTCGCGGCCGAGGCCCTTGTTGGCTCCGGTGATGAGTGTGGTTGGCATGCGATCCAGCTTGCGACGGCGACGCCGCTTTCATAAGTGGTCTCCGCTGCCTAGGACTCGCAGGGCGACGATCGCCGATGCGCGAGCGGGCATGATCATGGTCATGACGACGCGCACCGACGACGAGCTGGCCGGCTGCCTGCGCTCGTGGCGCGACCGGCTGCGGCCGGCCGACGCCGGTCTGCCCGCCGGTGGCCGGCGGCGCGCGAGCGGCCTGCGCCGCGAGGAGGTCGCGGCGCTCGCCGGGCTGTCGGTCGACTACCTCGCGCGACTGGAGCAGGGCCGCGCCAGCAGCCCGTCGCCGTCGGTGCTGGCGCCGCTGGCGCGCGCGCTGCGGCTCAGTGACGCCGAGCGCGACCACCTCTACCGCGCCGCCGGTCACGTGCCGCCGGGATCGGGCCGCGTCGACCGGCACATCACGCCGGGCGTCCAGCGCGTGCTCGACCGCCTCGCGGACGTGCCGGTGCTGGTGATCGACGCGGCCTGGCAGGTCGTCGCGATCAACGCGATGGGCGCCGCGCTGCTCGGCGACTTCAGCGGCGAGGCGGCGGGCGGCGCGCGCGAGAACAACATCGCGTGGCGGCAGTTCGCCGGCCTGCCGTCGCGGGTCGCCCACGACGCGGCCGGCAGCGCCGCCTTCGAGCGCGAGATCGTCGGCGACCTGCGCGACGCGCGCGGCCGCTTCCCCGACGACGAGCGCCTGCGCGAGCTGATCGAGCAGCTGCGCGCCTCCGTCCCCCGCTTCGCCGAGCTGTGGGAGCGGCGCGAGGTGCGCGAGCGCAGCGGGGCGACGAAGCGGATCGTCCACCCCGTCGCCGGCCCGCTGACGCTCGACTGCGACATCCTCACGACGCGCGACAGCGACCTGCGGCTCGTCGTCTACAGCGCCGCGCCGGGCACGCCGGACGCGCAGGCGCTGGCGCTGCTCGGCGCCGTCGGGCTGCAGTCGTTCGACGGCTGACGCTGGCGGCGCGGTCGGCCCGCCGCGTGCGCCGGCCGCTACCCCCGCCCCGCCGTGCTCTCGCGCACGACCAGCTCGAACGGCGCCTCCAGCTCGCGCGCCGGCTGGTCGCCGTCGCCGTCGATGCGGGCCGTCAGCGAGTCGAGCGCGAGGCGGGCGATGCGCTCCTTGTCGGGCGCGATCGTCGTCAGCGTCGGCGTGCTGTAGCGGCCGTCCTCGACGTCGTCGAAGCCGACGATCGCGACGTCCTCGGGAACGCGCAGACCGCGCGAGAGCGCGACCCGCAGCGCGCCGAGCGCGACGAGGTCGTTGAAGGCGAAGACGGCGTCCGGCGGCTGCTCCAGGTCCAGCAGCTGCTCCATCGCGCGCGCCCCGTGCTCGCGGTGAAAGCGCGGGACGGGCACGATCAGCCGCTGGTCGGGCGCGATCCCGGCCTCCTGCAGCGCGGTCACGAAGCCGCGCGTGCGCAGTTGCGCGGTCTCGCCGTGCTCATAGGGCTGATCGCCGATTGCGGCGATGCGGCGGCGACCGAGCGCGAGCAGGTGCTCGGTCGCGGCGCGCGCGGCGGCGACGTTGTCGATCCAGACGTGGTCGACCGGGCCGCCTGAGATGTGCTCGCCGAGCAGCACGAGCGGCGTGCGGTCGCGGCGCTCGGCCAGCTCCTCGCGCGAGAGGCCGAGCGGGCTGAGGATCAGCCCGTCGAGCAGCAGCGCGCGGTCGCCGTCGAGCGCGAACCGCTCGCGCTCGGGGTCACCGTCGGTCTGGTCGATGATCACCGTCAGCGAGCGCTCGGCCGCGGCGCCGATCACGTGGCGGGCCAGCTCGGCGAAGTACGGCACGTCCAGCTCGGGCACGACGAGCGCGATGATCCCCGACGCCCCGCGGCGCAGATGACGCGCCGACAGGTTCGGCCGGTAGCCCAGCTCCTCCAGCGCCGCCTCGACCCGCGTGCGCGTCTCCGGCGTGATGTGGGCGTAGCCGTTGACGACGTTGGAGACGGTCTTGATCGAGACGCCGGCGCGCGCGGCGACGTCCTTCAAGGTCACCTTGCCGTTGCCGCGCCGGCCGGCTGCGCCTGCCCCGTCCGCCTGCTCCGCGGCAGCGCCGCTCGCTCTCTCTTCCCTCTTCACGGCGCCCACTCTACAACGATGTACAAATCTCTGCCGCAGATCTTTACAACGATGTAGAAGCTGTGTTACAACCTTGCCCGTCACCCGACCGCGGCGGCCGCCGGACGTTCCCCCAGGCCGACCCGCGTCGAACATCGAGGAGGAGACCGGATGCTCGACCACGAGAGGGTTCGCGACGACGCGAGCCCCGCTGACCCCTGCGCGCCACGCGACCTCCCCGTCGCTCCCCGCACGCGCCGCACCTTCCTGCGCGAAGCCGCCGGCTTCGGCACGCTCGCGCTCTCGAGCAGCTTCCTGACGGCCTGCGGCCTCGGCGGCGACAGCGGCGGCGAGGCGCTGACCTCGACGGTCGCCAGAGCGCAGGCGAGAGGCGAGGTCGTCATCTGGGATCGCACCGGCGACCTCTACAGAGTCTTCGACGCGCTGATCCCGTCGTTCAACGCGAAGTACCCGGACGTGAAGGTGAGACACGTCGCCGTCGACATCGCGACGAGACTGCCGCCGACGCTCGCCTCCGGCGCGGGCCTCCCCGACGGCGCCTTCCTCGACGACGTGCAGGTCCCGGGCCAGGCGCTCCACCTGACCGACGTCGGCAAGCTGCTCTCCCCCTACACCGACAGAATCGTCAGATACAAGGTCGACGTGAACACCGTCGAGGGCCGCATCGTCGGCATCCCGTGGGACCTCGACCCCGGCCTCCTCTACTACCGCGAGGACCTGCTCGACAGAGCGGGCGTCGATCCCGCCGGGATCGCCAGCTACGACGACCTGACCGAGGCGGCGCACACGCTCAGAGCGAGACTCGGCAACGACGTCAGACCGCTGCACCTCGAGCGCGACCCGTTCCTCGGCCAGCTGTGGGTCGAGATGCTCGCCAACCAGCAGGGCACGAGCATGGCCGACGCCGACGGCAGGCTGCAGCTCGAGTCCGAGCCGTACCAGCGGATCATGCAGTGGATCAAGACGATCGTCGACGAGGGCCTCGGCACGCACGCCAACTACCTCCAGCCGACCGACGTGCAGACGCTCGACAACGGCCGCCAGATCCTCGTCCCGTGGGCGATGTGGTGGATCTTCGCGCCGCAGTCGCTGCTGAGAAGAACGAGCGGCAGGTGGCGCGCGCAGGAGCTGCCGGCGTGGACGTCGGGCGGCGCCCGCAGCGGCGTGATGGGCGGCGGCTCGTTCATCATCCCGGCGAAGGCGAGATCGCCTGAGCTGGCGTGGCTCTGGTACGAGCACCTGCTGTTCGACGCGCAGGGCTACAGAACCGTCTACGGCCCCAGCCCGACCTACCCGAGAGGGCTCAACACCTCGGTCCCCTCCTACCTGCCGGCGCTCGACGGGCCGCCGCTGTTCGAGCCGGTCGCCGCGCTCGGCGACCAGGACATCTGGAAGACCGACGTCGCCGCCGCCAAGCAGGTCCCCGGCAACTACTCGATCCCGAGCTGGTGGGCCGAGGCGGTCAGATACTTCGGCGCGAACATCCAGCAGCTGATGGACGGCCGCATGGAGCCCGACGAGGTGCTCGCGGTCTCGACCGAGCAGATCCAGAAGAACCTCGTGGATCGCCGCCGCTGACGCATGTCGACCTCCGCCTCACCCGTTCGGCGCGACGCGCGCTGGGCGTACCTCTTCATCGCGCCGTTCTTCCTCGTCTTCGCGGCCTTCGGGCTCTACCCGCTCGGCTACGCGCTGCTGCTCAGCTTCACCGACTGGCACGGCGCGGGCGTCGCGAACTGGATCGGCTTCGACAACTACACCTATCTGCTCGGCAGCGGCGAGTTCTGGGCGTCGCTGGGACGCTCCGGCGTGATCTGGCTGCTCGTCGTGCCGGCGCAGGCGGTGCTGTCGCTCGTGCTGGCCGTGCTGCTGTCGCGGCCGGACCTGCGCGGTCGCGGCCTCTTCCGCACGGCCTTCATCGTGCCGTTCGTCACGCCGCTGATCGCGATGGCCGAGATCTGGATCGTCATGTACGACGAGGACTTCGGCCTCGTCAACGCGGTGCTCGGCTTCTTCGGCCTGCCGGACGTCGGCTGGCTGACGACGACGGCGTGGGCGAAGCCGACGCTCGCGCTGCTGGTGCTGTGGAAGACGACGGGCTTCGCGATCATCCTGATGCTCGCCGGCCTGCAGGCGATCGGCCGCGAGGTCTACGAGGCGGCGGAGATCGACGGCGCCGGCGCGTGGACGAAGTTCTGGCGCATCACGGTCCCGCTGATGCGGCGGACGATCGCCTTCTACGTCGTGACGATGACGCTGATCGTCTTCCAGATGTTCGCCGAGCCGTACGTCGTCACCAGAGGCGGCCCGTACAACTCGACGACGACCGCCGGCCTCTATCTCTACGACAACATCAGAAGCTCGGACTTCGGCACCGGGGCGGCGAACTCGTTCCTGCTCGTGCTGCTCGTCTTCGGCCTGTCGCTGCTGGCCGTCCGGCTCCTGCGCTCCAAGGAGGGCACCCGATGACCGCGCTGCTGGCAACCCGCGCCCGGCGCGGCGGCGTGTACGTCGCGCTCACGATCGCGGCGGCGGTGTTCGTCTTCCCGCTCGTGTGGATGCTGATGTCGTCGCTGAAGCCGGCCGACGAGATCATCACGGCGCCGTTCGCGTTCGACCCGGGCGCGATCACGTTCGACAACTTCCGCACCGCCTTCGACGAGGTTCCGCTCGTCGACGGCTTCCGCACGACCGCGATCGTGCTGCTGATCAGAGGCGGGTTGACGATGCTGTTCTGCCCGCTCGCCGGCTTCGCCTTCGCGAAGCTCGACTTCCGCGGCAGAAACGTCCTCTTCGGCTTCATCCTGCTGACGCTGATGCTGCCGACGCTGGTGCTGATCGTCCCGCTGCTGCTGGAGATGAGCGAGCTGGGCTGGGTCAACAGCTACCAGGCGCTGATCCTGCCGGGCGCGATCGACGCCTTCGCGATCTTCTGGATGCGCCAGACGATCTCGGCGATCCCCGACGAGCTGCTCGACGCCGGCCGGATCGACGGCTGCAACCCGTTCCAGCTCTTCTCACGGATCGTGCTGCCGGTGATCAAGCCGGCGCTCGCGGCGCTCGCCGTGCTGACGTTCCTCAACATCTACAACGACTTCGTCTGGCCGGTCGTCGCCGTCGGCGGCGGCGACAAGCAGACGCTGCAGGTCGTGCTCTCCGCGCTCGCGACACAGGTCAACGCGAGCCAGCTCGGCACCAACTACTGGGGCCAGCTCGTCGCGACCAGCACGCTCGCGACGCTGCCCGTGCTGCTCCTCTTCGTCGTCCTGCAGCGCCAGTTCATGCAGGGCCTCCTCGCCGGCAGCGTCAAGGGCTGACCTGCCTCCCATCCATCCGCAAGCGAAGTGACTGACTCCACCATGACGACTTCCTCCACGGCCGCGCAGCCGCGGCTCGACTACCCCCGTCCCGACTTCGACCGCTCGCAGCGCTGGGCCTCGCTCGACGGCAGCTGGCGCTTCGCCGCCGACCCCGACGACCACGGCCGCGCCGCCGGCTGGGCGAACGGCGCGGCGGCGTGGGACGGCGCCGAGACGGGCGAGATCGTCGTCCCCTCCTGCTGGGAGAGCGCCGCCTCCGGCGTCGGGCGCGAATGGCTGCCCGTCGGCTGGTACGCGCGCACGCTGCAGCGGCCGGCGTCGTGGCCGGCGCACGAGCGCACGATCGTCCGCTTCGGGGCGGTCCATCACGCCGCGTCGGTGTGGTGCGGCGGCGTCCTGGCGGGCGAGCACGTCGGCGGCTCGGTGCCGTTCGAGCTGGACGTGAGCGAGCTGCTCGGCGCGGACGGCGCGGCCGAGCTGGTCGTGCGCGTCGAGGCGCCGCTCGACAAGGGCGCGATCGCGCACGGCAAGCAGCGCAGCCGTCCGGCGGACCCGTACGACTCGTGCGCCTTCACGGCGTCGAGTGGGATCTGGCAGTCGGTCTGGCTGGAGTCACGCCCAGCGACCCACGTCGCGCACGTCGCCCTGCGGCCGGACGCGCAGCTCGGCGGCTTCGACGTGACGGTCGAGCTGGCCGGGCCGGCGCTCGCTGAGGCGACGCTGACGCTCGCGTTGTCCGGCGCCGACGACCAGGCCGCAGTGACGCTGCCGGCCGCGGGCGCGGCGCGCGTCGAGGCGCACCTGCCGATCGCGGACCCGCGCCTGTGGTCGCCGGACGATCCGCACCTCTACCGCGTCGAGGCGCGCCTCTCCAGCGTGGACGGCGAGGATCGCGTCACCGTCCACGGCGGCCTGCGGCGGATCGAGGTCGACGGCGAGCGGCTGCTGCTCAACGGCGGGCAGCTGTACGTGCGCGGCGTGCTCGACCAGGGCTACTGGCCCGACAGCGGGCTGACGCCGCCGAACGCCGAGGCGCTGCGCCGCGACCTCGAGCTGGCGCGCGCCGCCGGCTTCAACCTCGTCCGCAAGCACATCAAGCTCGAGGATCCGCGCTGGCTGCACATGGCCGACCAGATGGGAATGCTCGTGTGGGCGGAGCCGCCCTGCACGAGCCGCTGGTCGGAGGATGGCGCGGCCGCCTTCGAGGCCCAGATCGAGCCGATGGTGCGGCGTGACGGCAACCACCCTTCGATCGTGATCTGGGGCCTCTACAACGAGGAGTGGGGACTCGACTGGGACGTCGCCGGCGACCCGGCCAAGCAGGAGGCGGTCCGCCGCGCGCGGCGGCAGCTGCTTGCGTTCGACGACACGCGGCCGGTCGTCGACGACTCCGGCTGGGCGCATGTCGAGACCGACCTCGTCGACTGGCACCGTTACGAGGAGTCGGTCGCCGGCTGGCGCGCCCACGTCGCCGGCATCGCCGACGGCAGCGCGACGAGCTTCCCTGTCAACCTCGGCCCCGACCACGTGCAGGAGATGCACCTCGGCGTGCCCGGCGCCAGACTCGACGGCCTGCCGCTGCTCAACAGCGAGTTCGGCGGCGGCGAGTTCGACCCCGCCGGGCGCGGCTGGCACCTGCGCTGGCAGACGCAGGAGCTGCGCCGCCACGACCGCCTCGCGGGCTACGTCTACACGGAGCTGTGCGACGTCGAGCACGAGCTGGCCGGCGTCTACGACGAGCGGCGGCGGCTGAAGCCGGCGCTCGATTGCGACCTGCCGCAGGTGCTCGGGGCGACGACGTTGGTGATCGACCTCGACCCCCTCCGCCCCGGGCTCGACGTCGAGACCGCCGACGGCGCCGTCCGCTTCCCCGTCGCGCTCTCCCATCACGGGACGGCGGAGCTGGCGGGCGAGCTGCGCTGGGGTTGGGAAGGCGTGGACGCGGGCGCGGGCGCCGTGCCGATCGCCGCGCAGCCGTTCCGCCTCGGCGCGCCGGTCGAGGTCGCGGCGCGGCTGCCCGACGGTGTCGAGCGCGGCCGGCTGCTGCTGCGCGTGATCGACGGCGACGGGCACGAGCGCACCGGCGCCTTCGTCGACGTCGGCCGCGATGCCTGAGCCGGGTAAGGTGGCCGCCGTGAGCGGCGGCGCGAGATGACGGAGGCGAAGCGCGCGGCGCTGCGTGCGCTGCTGGAGCGACACGGCCTCGACGCGCTCGTGCTGAGCGACGCGGCGAACGTGGGCTGGTGGCTCGACGGTGTCCGCACGCACGTCGCGCAGCTCGCCGACGGCGGCGAGGCGATCGTCGTCGTGCGCCGCGACGGCGAGGAGCTGCGCACGAGCGAGAGCGAGGCCCCGCGCCTGCGCGAGGAGGCGTTCGCGCACGCACCCCACATAACGGTCCTCGGCTGGTGGGAATCGCTCATGCCGTCGTTCGATGCCGAGGAGCGCGTCGGCAGTGACCGGCCGGACGCGGTCGCCGCTGCGCAGCCCGCGCACGGAGCCGTCGCCGACCTCTCCGCCGACCTCGCCACCCTGCGCGCGCCGCTCTCGGACGCCGAGCAGGACCGTCTGCGCGCGCTCGGCGGCGACGCTGCGACCGCGCTGACGGCGGCGCTGGAGCGGGCGCGCGACGACGAAACGGAGCACGCGCTGGCCGGTCGCACCACCGGCCTGCTGCTGGAGCGCGCGATCGAGCCGCTCTGCCTGCTCGTCGCCAGCGGCGAGCGGCTGCCGCGCTTCCGCCATCCGATCCCGACGGCCGCGCCGCTCGGCGAGCGTGCGCTGGTCGTCGTCTGCGGCCGCCGCGACGGGCTGGTCGTCTCGCTGTCGCGGATCCGCGCCTTCGCGCGACCGGCGCCGCGGCAGCAGGACGCCTACCGCGCGCTGCTGGAAGTCGAAGCGGCGCTGCTGGCCGGCACGCGTGCCGGCGCCCGCCTCGGCGACGTCGCGCAGGCCGGGCGCGACGCGTACGGCGCCAACGGCCTGCCGGCCGACGAGTGGCGCCGCCATCACCAGGGCGGCCCGTGCGGCTACACGCTGCGCGACAAGCTCGCGACACCGGCCGACGACGACGTGATCGCCGCCGGCCAGGCCTTCGCCTGGAACCCGACCGGCGGCGGCTGGAAGGTCGAGGACACGGTCGTTGCGCGCACCGCTGCCTCGCCAGAGGTGATGACCGCCGACCCGGCGTGGCCGACGGTCGAGGTCGGCGGTCTCGAGCGTCCGGACGTGCTGGTCGTCTAACGCCGCGTCGCGCGCGTCGCGTCGGCCGCGCTCACACCACCACCCGCTGGATGAACGTCTGCGCCTTGGCGCCCGCGACGGTGACCGTGATCCGCACCGTCAGCGTCGCTCTTCTGCGCAGCTTCGCGAATCTGCCGCCGAGCTTGCGCGCCGGTCTGACGATGACCGACGCGTTGCCGGCGGCCTTCAGTCTGCGCGTCCCGCGCGCGAGCACGCGCGCGCCTCTCAGCTTCAGCGCGCGGCCGGTCGCTCTGTCGGCGACGACCGTCACCGAGACCGTGCACGCGGCCGAGCAGGCGTAGCTGGTCCGCACGCCGCGCTTGGCGAGTTGCGCGCGCGTCCCGGGCGCGGCCACCGTCGGTCTGACCGTTCTGACGGGCAGCGGCTCGACTCTTCTCTCGACCGGCACGGGCGGGTCGACTCTTCTCTCGATCGGGACCGGCGGGACCTCGCGCGGGCCGGGGTTGACCGGCGCCGGGCCCCAGTCGGGCTCGGTCGCGCCGGCGATCAGCAGGCGCGGCTGGCCGACGCACGTGCCGGCCTGGTCCATCGTCCAGAGGCCGTCGGGCTCGGTCCAGACGAGCGCCATGCCGTCGGGCGCCCAGCTCGGGCCGGACAGCGCCGGGACGCCCTCGAAGATGCATCTCGCGGTCGCGGTCGCGGCCGGTCTGCCGGTCAGCACGTCGCCGACGGTGTCGTAGGCGACGATCGACGGTCTGTTGCTGACCGTTCGCACGAGCGCGATGCGCGTCCCCTGGCGGTTGACCTCCGGATCGCTGAGGTCGCCCTGGTTGTCGTTGAGCCAGTTGTCCTCCAGCCCCTGCCCCTGGTCGTGCAGGTTGACGTGATGGCCATAGCCGCCGGAGGTCAGCAGCCGCGTGTTGGTGACCCACGATGGATAGCCGTTGTACAGGTTGCCGACGAGTCTGTTGCCGGCGGCGTCGACGAAGCCGGTCGTCGTGCGGGTCTGGTCCGATCCGCCGCCTTCGAAGGAGATGAACATGTAAGCGATGCGGCCGCCGTCCGGCGAGATCGCGACCTGGTCGGGCGAGCCGTCGACGAGATGCGAGTAGGTGTTCGTCAGACCCGGCGGGTCGATCTCGCGGATCACGCTGCCGTTCTGCCGCAGCAGGAAGATCGAGTTGGCGCGGCTGACCGCGATCGTGCCGTCGTCGGCCTGCGATGGCGAGCGGTAGGGCAGCCCCGCGTAGCCGTCGGTCGTGACCTGGTACTGGCCCGAGCCGTCGGGGTTCGTGAGCCAGACGTTGTGATCCTTGAGATAGGCGATCGAGTCGGCTGAGGCCGGCGCCGCGCAGGCGAGCGCGGCGACGATCGAAGCGGCTCCCGCCACCAGTGTTGAGCGCATCGCCACAACGTGCCAGCCGACGTTGGACGCGTCGTCTGTCGTCCGGTCCCACTTCCCCTCACGAACGTGAGAGCGTGGGAAGCCGTTTGCGCGAGGCACGCGAGCCCTTGTACGGTGGCGGGATGGTCGCGCGGATCCTCTGCACGGCGGTCGTGCTGCTGGCGCTCGGTGCCGCGCAGGCGGCCGCGCACGGCACGACCTTCTCGCCCGCCTCGCGCACCTACGTCTGCCGCTACGTCGACAGAACGCCGGCGCCGTGCGCGAACGCATGGCGCAGCAACCCGCAGGCGCTCTATGACTGGATGGCGCTGCTGATCTCCAACGCGAACGGCCGCCATCGCGAGCTGATCCCCGACGGGCAGCTGTGCTCGGCCGGCAGCGCGAAGTACGCGGCGTTCGACCGGCCGTCGGCGCAGTGGCCGGCGACCGGGCTGAGAGCGGGCGAGCAGACGTTCAAGTACGTGCTCAACGCCCCGCACGCGACGCTCTACTACCGCTTCTACCTCACCAAGGACGGCTTCGACCCAGCGCGCGCGCTGCGCTGGGACGACCTCGAGCTGATCCACGACTCCGGCCGTCGCCCGGCCGCGACGATGGAGAGCTTCCGCGTCAACGTGCCCGAGCGCCGCGGCCGCCACATCCTCTACGTCGTCTGGCAGCGCAGCGACAGCCCGGAGGCGTTCTACGCCTGCAGTGACGTCGTCTTCGGCGCCGCCGGGGTGCTCCCCGCGACGCCGCCGATGCCCGACGAGAGCGCCCCGCCCGCCGCGGGCGGCGGTGGTGGCGGGCACACCGGCCACGGCGGCCATGGCGGCGGCAGAGGCGGCGCGCCGCAGCCGGCGAAGCTGACCGCAAAGGGCATCTCGCTGCGGCGCACGATCGACGACGACTGGGGCTCCGGCTACTGCGCGACGGTGACCGTCACCAACCGCTCGAAGCGGGCGCGCGCGTGGAAGGGGACGCTGGCGATGCCGCATCGCGTCGACTCGATATGGGACGCCGTCTCTCACCTCCGCGGCAAGCGGCTGCACGTGCGCGGCAAGAGCTACAACCGCACGCTGCGCCCCGGCGGCGCGACGACGTTCGGCTTCTGCGCGCGCCGCTGAACCAAACGCGCGCACGGACAGTGGCGCCGCTGCCGGCGCCACCGCTCATCTGACGATCCGCAGCGCGACCTTCCGCACGACCGGCACGGTGGAGCCGTCGTTGCCGCTCTCGCATCTCATGCGCGCGACGACCCGCCATCTGCCCGGTCCGGCGTTCGCTCTGCTCGGCCGCCAGCGCCGTCTGAAGCCGCCTCTGACGCCGACGCCGACGGTGCCGATCGGGACGGCGTTCTGGGCCGATTCGAGCGTCAGTCGCACGCGCCGCTCGCAGAACTCGATCACCGGCCAGCCGCGGCCGCTGATCGTGACCACGGCGGATGCTCTGACCGTGTTCGGGCTGGCGGTCACGCTGGGGCCTCTGGCAGCGGCGGCTCCGGCGGGCGCGAGCGCCAGCACGGCGGCGGCCGCTGCGGCGGCGGTGAGCGCGGACGGCGGTGTCGGCTTCATCGGCCGATTCTCCCGCTTGCGGTGCGTCGTCGTCAAACGCGGCGGAGCGGCCGGCCGGCGCGCGGCTCCGCGGCGCGGCTCCGCGGCGCGGCCCCACGTCGCGGCGTTTCCTTCACACGCGCGCACGGGTGGCGCGGTAGCGTTCCTCCCGACCGGCACGGAGCCGGGATCGGCGACGCGCGACCGGCGAGGGATGGCGACTGTGACGAGCATCGGACGTGGACGGATCGGCGGGATCGCGGCGGCGCTGGCACTGTTGGCGGGCGGCGGCAGTGCGGCCAGCGCGCAGGCGGCCGCGCCGACGGGGCTGGTCGCCTTCTCCTCCTGCGAGGAGCTGCTCGGCTACGCGCAGGCGAACGCACCGAGAATCCCGCGCTACGACCCGTCGATGCCGGTCGCCCCGTCACTGCCGATGCCGACCACGGCACCCCCGCCGGCGAGCCCCGACATGGCGGCCGGCGGCGAGGCCCTCTCCGAGGAACCTGACTTCTCCGGCACCAACGTGCAGGAAGAGGGCGTCGACGAGCCCGACACGGTCAAGACCGACGGCCGTCGCATCTTCGCGATCGCGGAGGGTCGCTTCGTCGAGCTGGACGGCCGCTCCGACAGCCCGCGCGTGCTCGGCGGCCTGTCGCTCGAAGGCGAAGACCATCAGCTGCTGCTGCGCAGAGGCCGCGCGATCGTGATCGCGCAGGTCCACGCGTCCGGCCCGCTCGAACCGGTCCCGGCGACGATGGGACCGGCGGCGAGAGCGTCGCTCTCCCCCGCGCCGCGCATGCCCAGCCAGACGCTGCTGACCGAGCTGGACCTCGGCCTGACCGGCAGACCGCGAATCGTCCGCAATCTGCGCGTCGAGGGGATGCTGCGCGCCGCGCGGATGGTCGAGGGCGTCGTGCGGCTGGTCGTCAGCTCGACGCCGCGCGGCCTCGCCGACGAGAGCGCGCGGTCTGAGGTCGGCGACTGGGTGCCGTCCTACCGTGTGCGCAATCGCCGCACCGGGCGCAACGCGCTGCGGCCGGTCGCCGCCTGCTCGCAGATCAGCCATCCGCAGACGTACGACGGCCTCGGCCTGCTGACGGTGATGACGATCGACCTCGACCGAGGGCTGACGCCGGCCGACTCCGACAGCATCCTCGCCGACGTCGACACCGTCTACGGCACGAGCGACGCGCTCTATGTCACCAGCACCCTCCCCAGCTCGACGGAGTCGGCGACGCTCGTGCACAAGTTCGTCACCGGGGCCGACGGGCAGACGACCCACCGCGCCAGCGGCACGATCCCCGGCTCGCTGCTGAGCCAGTGGGCGCTGTCGGAGCAGGAGGGCGTGCTGCGCGCTGCCAGCACCGTCTCGGCGTGGAGCGCGGGCGCCGGCAACACGAGCGAGAGCTTCGTCACGACCTACGCGGAGCGCGACGGCAGACTGGTCGAGCTGGCGCGCGTCGGCGGGCTCGGCCGCGGCGAGCGGATCTACGCCGTCCGCTTCATCGGCGACGTCGGCTACGTCGTGACGTTCCGCCAGGTCGACCCGCTCTACACGCTCGACCTCGCCGACCCGCGCAGACCGCGCCTGCTCGGTGAGCTGAAGATCCCCGGCTACTCGGCCTACCTGCACCCGGTCGGCGAGGACCTGCTGCTCGGCGTCGGCCAGGACGCGACCGAGCAGGGGATGCGCACGGGCGCGCAGGTGTCGCTGTTCGACGTCTCGAACCTGAGCGCGCCGCGCCGGGTCGCGACGGCGCCGCTGTCGGGCTGGGCGTCTGCGGTCGAGCAGGACCATCGCGCCTTCCTCTACTGGCCGCGGACGCGCTTCGCCTTCGTCCCGACCGACGGCAGCTCGCGCGACGGCACGGCCGCCGGCGACGGCGGCGTCGGCTTCCGCATCACGCGCGCCGACGGCCTCAAGCGCGTCGGTGCCGTGCGCCACCCCGACGGGCGCCAGTACGGCGGCGGCGTCGACCGCTCGGTCGTGATGGGCAGACGGCTGCTGACGCTGTTCGACGACGGCATGCTGTCGAGCGACCTCGCGACGCTCGGCGACCCCCGCTGGGTGGCGTTCGGGTAGCTCGCTTGCGCAGTTATGCGCACTTGCGCTAGGGTGCGCGAGCTTGCGCATCTCTGCGCAGGTGCGCATCCAACTCGACGCAAGGGAGCAGCGTGACGCAGATGGTCCTGATCGCCGGCCCGTACCGCTCCGGCACCGGCGACGACCCGGCGCTGATCGCGCGGAACGAGCGCGCGATGCACGAGGTCGCGCTGGAGGTCTTCCGCCGCGGCCATCTCGCCGTCACCGGCGAAGCGCTCGCGCTGCCGCTGATCCGGCTCGAAGATCCCGAGGCGACGCCCGGAACGCCCCGCTTCGACGAGATCTTCCACCCGCTCGCGCGACGCCTCGTCGCGCGCTGTGACGCCGTGCTGCGGATCGGCGGCCCCTCGGCCGGCGCCGACGAGATGGTCGCGCTCGCGCGCGATCACGGCGCCGCCGTCCTGACTGGCCTCGACGAGCTGCCGGAGGTGCGCGGATGAGCACTGCGCAAACGAGCAGAGATGCGCATGTGCGCATTCTGGAGAGCACACTGCTGTGCGACGACTGGTCGGAGCTGCGCCGCACCCACCTGGAGCTGCGCGGCCCAGACGGCTCCTGGACCCCGCAGGTGCGCGAGACCTACGATCGCGGCAACGGCGCGACGATCCTGCTGTACGAGCCGACGGCGCTGACGGTCGTGCTGGTGCGGCAGTTCCGCTACCCCGCCTACGTCAACGGCCACCCTGACGGGATGCTGCTGGAGACACCGGCGGGGCTGCTCGACGGCGACGCCCCGGAGGTCGCGATCCGGCGCGAGGCGGAAGAGGAGACCGGCCTGCGGGTCGGCGCGGTGCGGAGGCTGTTCGAGGTCTTCATGAGCCCCGGGTCGGTGACCGAGCGGGTGGCGTTCTTCGCCGCCCCCTACTCCCCCGCCGACCGCGTCGGCGCGGGCGGCGGCGTCGCCGCTGAGGGTGAGCAGATCGAGGTCGTCGAGCTGCCGCTGGCCGAGGCGCTGCGCGCCGTCGAGCGCGGCGAGATCGTCGACGGCAAGACGATCATGCTGCTGCAGTGGGCCGATCGGGCGCTCGCCGCGCCCGCGCCCACGGCGCCCGTGCTCACCCCGGAGCCGCCACAATGCTGAAGGAGGAGCGCCACCGCCGCATCCTCGAGCTGCTGCGCAACGAGGGCCGCGTGGTCGCCTCCGAGCTGCCGCGGCGGATCGACGTCTCCGGCCACACCGTGCGGCGCGACCTCGCCGAGCTGGCCGCGGAGGGCCATCTCCAGCGTGTCCACGGCGGCGCGGTCGCGCGCTCGCCGGTCGCCGGCACCTACGCCAGCCGCGAGCGTCAGCAGGTCGCGGGCAAGGCGGCCGTCGCGCGCGCGGCGGTGACGCTGCTGCAGCCCGACGCGATCGCGATCGTCGACGGCGGCACGACGGCGCTCGCGCTCGTCGAGGCGATCCCGCTCGACCACCGCGGCACCGTCATCACGCACAGCCCACTGGTCGCCGCCGCGCTCGCGGCGCGGCCAGGCGTCGAGGTCGTGATCGCCGGCGGCACGCTCGACGCGCGTGCGATGGTCGCTGTCGGCGCCCAGACGATCCGCGCCTACGCGGCCGTCACCGCCGACGTCTGCTTCCTCGGCGTCTGGAGCGTCAGCGCCGCGACCGGCATCTCCAGCCGCTACCACGAGGAGGCGGAGGTGCGGCGCGTGATGGTCGAGCGCGCGGACACGGTCGTCGCGCTCGCCTCGGCCGACAAGCTCAACACGGTCGCGCCGTTCCAGAGCGCGCCGGCCACCGCCATCACCCATCTCGCGACCGAGTCGGCCGCGACCGTCCCGGACGAGCCGCTGCGCCCGCTGCGCGAGCTGGGGATCGAGATCGTCCGGCCGCCGCGCTGAGGCGCGCCGGCGCGCCTCAGTCGTTCAGCTCGGCCGCGAGCGCGGTCGCGACGATCGCGTCGAGCGGCAGGCCGATCCCGCTTGCCAGCTTGACCTGCGTCAGCAGCGTCGGGTTGACCTCGCCGCGCTCGATGTTGCCGATGTAGACGGCGCTCAGACCGGAGCGCGCGGCGACCTCTTCGCGCGAGAGGTCGCGCTGTTCGCGCAGGCTCCGTACCGCCCGCCCGAACCGCTCGAGGAGCGGATTGCGATGGGGGCTGTCGAGGCGGCGACGATCGAGCGTGCGCGTGCCCATATGCCGGACCGTATACCCACCTGCGCCGGCTGTCGCCGCATCAACCGCAGTTATGGAGCTTCGGGCGTCTTCGCTGATACCTGATTCCGGCGCGTCGTGATGCTCGTCGCGATCCCGCGGCCTGGGCGCGCGTGCCGCTCGCCGCGCTCCTGGCCGCTTGCGCGCGCTTGCCGCTCTTCGCGCTCTTGACGGTGATCGAACGTGTCGCCGTGGCACCGCCGCCGGCCGCTCTCAGCGTCAGCGCGATCCGCACGCCGCCGGCGCGTCTGATCGCCGCCCGCGCCGCCTTGGAGCCGAACCGCAGCGTGATCCGCTGCGTGCCGCCCTTCGCTCCGGCCCGCACCGTGACGGCCGTTCTCCCGACCGTTCTGCGCCCGGCGGTCGCGGTCGCGCTGCCGCTGCAGCCGCCCGGGCATCTGACGGTGAACGTGACGCTGCGGGCGCCGGGCGCCAGTCTCGCGTCGCCGCGATTGACGACCGGAGCGAACGGTCTCGCCGGCTGCGGAGCGACCACGACCGGCGCTCTCGGCGGCTCCGCCGGGGCCGGCGTCACCGGCGGCGTGACGGGCGCTCTCGGACCGCCGTCGATGCGCGTGAAGCGCAGCTCCTGCGTCCACTGGAAGTCGCAGATCGTCGCCGGGTTCCAGCTGATGCAGAGGCGCGTCTGCGCCGACGGGCGCGATCTCGTCGGCACGATCACCAGCTCGTGGTCGAGCGCGACCTGCGGCAGCGAGAAGGCGCTGTCGAAGTCCATGTCGCCGAGCGGCAGCCCCTCGGCGTCGTTGAGCAGCGTGTTGGCCTCGAACTCGTTGTCCGCGCTGTCGACGCATCTGGTCGTCACGTCGATGCCCCGCAGCGGCCGGAACAGCAGCATCTCCGCGGCCCCGTCGATCGGCACGGCATGCCGGTCCATGTCCCACGACGGGCTGCCCGGGTCGAGGAAGGAGTCGCCGGCGCATCTGCTCCAGGAGACTCTGCCGTCGCTGCCTCTGTCCTCGCTCGCGTAGGTCGCGCTGGCGACGAGCGCCGTCGAGCCGCCGCCGATGTAGGTCAGTCTGCCGTCGGTGAAGGTCAGCTGCGGGACGGAGATGGTCCACGAGAATCTGGCCGTCTCGTCGCGGGTGCTGATCGGTCCGGTCAGATGGGCGCTGTAGCTGCCGCTGCCGGTCGCGTCGAGCCGGAAGGTGGCGGTCTCGCCGGCGGCGCCGGCGGCCGGCGCCAGCAGCGCGAGCGTGGCGACGGCGGCCGCGAGCGCGCCGCGACGGCGCGCGCTGGGAAGGTCGGTGGAGGGCATGGGCACAGCCTCCCGCTGGCGCTCCGCCGCTCCCATCGGGTGGATCCCCGAGCGATCCCGCGACGGCCCCGGCGACCGCGCTACGACGCCCGCACAGCAGCGACGGGCGATCCCGGCGACAATGGGGGGCGATGACGATCCCCGCCTCCCCCGACGAGACCACCACCTTCGCAGATCTTTCGCTGCGCCCCGAGCTGCTCGACGCGCTCGCGAGACTCGGCTACGAGGAGCCGACGCCGATCCAGCGCGAGGCGATTCCGCCGCTGCTGACGGGTCACGACCTGCTCGGCCAGGCGGCGACGGGGACGGGCAAGACGGCGGCGTTCGCGCTGCCGATCCTCGAGCTGCTCTCGCCCGGCCGCCAGGACATCGCCCCGGCGGCGCTGGTGCTGGTGCCGACGCGCGAGCTGGCGCACCAGGTCTCGGAGGCGCTGCACCGCTACGGCAGGGCGCTGGGGGCGCGGGTGCTGCCGATCTACGGCGGGCAGCCGATCGGCCGGCAGCTCGGCGCACTCAAGCGCGGCGTCGACGTCGTCGTCGGCACGCCGGGGCGCGTGCAGGACCACATCTCGCGCAACACGCTCAATCTCGCGCAGCTCGGCATGGTCGTGCTCGACGAGGCCGACGAGATGCTCGACATGGGCTTCGCGGAGGACATCGAGGCGATCCTCGAGGTGACTCCCGACAGAGCCCAGACGGTCCTCTTCTCCGCGACGATGCCGCCGCGGATCGACCGCATCGCGCGCCAGCACCTGACCGATCCGGTGCGGATCGAGATCGCGCGCGAGACGCCGGCCGGCGGCGCGCCGCTGGTGCGCCAGCGGGCGTACGTCGTCGCGCGGGCGCACAAGCCGGCGGCGCTCGGGCGCGTGCTCGACGTCGAGTCGCCGACGGCCGCGATCGTCTTCTGCCGCACGCGCGACGAGGTCGACCAGCTGACCGAGTCGCTCAACGGCCGCGGCTACCGTGCCGAGGCGCTGCACGGCGGCATGACGCAGGAGCAGCGCGACCGCGTCATGAACCGGCTGCGGACCGGCGCCGCCGACCTGCTCGTCGCGACCGACGTCGCCGCCCGCGGCCTCGACGTCGAGCAGCTCACGCACGTCTTCAACTACGACGTGCCCTCCTCGCCGGAGTCGTACGTCCACCGCATCGGCCGTGTCGGGCGCGCCGGGCGCGAGGGCGCGGCGATCACGCTCGCCGAGCCGCGCGAGCACCGCTACCTGAAGACGATCGAGCGCGTCACGAAGCAGCGCATCCCGATCGAGAAGATCCCGACCGTCGCCGACCTGCACGCGCGGCGGATGGAGATGACGCGCGCCGCGCTCGGCGAGGCGCTGCTCGACAACGCCGAGGGCGGCACGAGCCTCGACCGCTTCCGCGTCGTCGTCGAGACGCTGACCGATGAGTTCGACGTGATGGAGGTCGCGCTCGCCGCGGTCAAGCTCGCGCACGAGGCGCTCGGCGGCGGCGAGGACGACGAGCAGGAGATCCCCGACATCCAGCCGCGCCCGTTCAAGGAGCGCGGCGCGCCCGGCGGTCCGGGACGCGGGCCGGGCGGTCCCGGGCGCGGCGGTCCGGGCGGGCCGGGCGGCAAGGGCCCGGGCGGGCGTGGACCGAGCGGCCCGACGACGCGCATCTACGTCGGTCTCGGCCGCAGGGTCGGGATGCGGCCGCAGGACCTCGTCGGCGCGATCACGGGCGAGTCGCAGCTGACCGGCCGCGAGATCGGCGCGATCGAGATCCAGGACCGCTTCTCGCTCGTCGAGGTGCCGCTGGCGGCGGCCGACAACGTGATCGCCGCGCTGCGATCGAGCACGGTCAAGGGCAAGAGAGCGACGGTCCGGCGCGAGCGCTACGAGCGCGGCACCGCGCCCGCCGAGCAGTCCGACTGAGGCTCGCCCGCCCGCGCGGCGGCAGCTCCGCCGCACGCACCCGCGCGGCGGCCTACCCCCTGTCCGCACACTGACAGCGGACAGATGTTCGGAAGTGGTCAAGTTTGCCCACTTCCGTCCGACCTCCGAGGAGAACAGGAACGCTGACGCGCCATCGGGGGCCGTCGGCGAGCGGCAGGGAGCGCCGCCACACCAGGCCCAAGGAGGACCCCTTGAAGTTGAGCGTCCGCACGAAGCTGCTTGGCGGCTTTCTCGTGCTCGCCGTGTTGATCGCCGCGGTCGGCGCGATCGGCATCTCGAAGATGAACAGCACCCGCGACGGCACCGATCGGTTCAGCGACACGACGGTGCCGGCGCTGCAGTCGATCGGCTACGCGAACGCGATGCTGCACATGTACCGCGAGAACCAGCTGCATTACGTGGCCGCGCTCTCACAGGGCAGATCCGGCGCCCACTGGGCCAGACAGGCGACGGCCAGCCTCGAGTGGATGGAGGGGATGCTCGACGGCGCGCGCAGAGCCGCGACGACCGACGAGGAGCGCACCGCGCTCACGACCTTCAGAGAGCAGTGGCAGAGATACGTCGACGACAGCGCGACGTTCAGATCGCTGGCCGACGCGGGCGACTACGGCGCCGCCTACGCCGCGATCAACGGGCCGGCGATCGACAGAACGTTCGAGATCGCCCACATGACGATCGGCGACACCAGCAGAATCATCGTCAGATTCTCCAACGAGCGTGCCGACGCCGCCAATGACTCGGTCAGCTCCGGCACGACGCTGATCTTCGTGCTGGTCGCGCTCGCGGTCGTCGCGGCGCTGCTGCTGGCGTGGCTGTTCTCGCGCTGGATCGGCGGCGCGCTGAAGCAGATGCTCACGGCCGCGCGCGGGATCGCGCAGGGCGACGTCGAGCAGAAGCTGACGATCAGATCGAGCGACGAGATCGGCCAGACGGTCGACGCCTTCCGCGAGATGGTCGCCTATCTGGAGGAGGCGTCCGGCGCCGCGCAGCGGATCGCAGCCGGCGACCTGTCGCGGGAGATCGTGCCGCGCTCCGAGCGCGACGCGCTCGGCGTCGCCTTCGCGGAGATGAACGGGACGCTGCGCGAGGCGCTCGGCGAGCAGTCGTCGCTGGAGCTGCTGATCGAGCGGATGGACGAGCTGGAGCGCGGCGACCTGACCGCGCTGGAGCAGGGCCTGGCCGCCGTCGCGCAGGGCGACCTGACGCGCGACGCGAGCGCCACCGCGGAGCCGATCGCCGTCCCCGCCGGGCAGGATGCCGGACGGCTGGCGACGATCTTCAACCGCATGCTCGCGCGGGCGCACAGCTCGGTCGACGGCTACAACGCGATGCGCGACAAGGTCGCCGGGATGGTGCGCGAGATCAACCAGGAGGCGGCGACCGTCTCCGACGCCTCGCGCCAGATGGTCACGGCCTCGACCGAGACCGGCGGCACGATCGACGAGATCGCCGGCGCCGTCGGCGAGATCTCCTCCGGCGCGCAGCGGCAGGTCGACACGCTCGGCCGCGCACGCGAGCTGACGGGCCAGGTCGTCGCGGTCACGCGCGAGTCGGCCGGCAACGCGGAGCGCACGACGGCTGCGGCCGAGCAGGCGCGCACGGTCGCCGAGGAGGGCGCGAGCGCGATCGCCGAGGCGACCGAGGCGATGCAGGCGGTGCAGCAGTCCTCCGCGGCGGTGACCGACACGATCCGCGAGCTGGGCGCGAAGTCCGACCAGATCGGCGGGATCGTCGACACGATCACGGGGATCGCGGAGCAGACGAACCTGCTCGCGTTGAACGCCGCGATCGAGGCGGCGCGCGCGGGCGAGCAGGGTCGCGGCTTCGCGGTCGTCGCCGAGGAGGTGCGCAAGCTGGCGGAGGAGTCGCAGCAGGCGGCGTCGTCGATCTCCGGCCTGATCTCGCAGATCCAGACGGAGACGGGGCGCGCGGTCGAGGTCGTCGAGAACGGCGCGGCGCGCACCCACGAGGGTGTGGCGACGGTGTCGCAGGCGCGCGAGTCGTTCCTGCGGATCGGCACGAGCGTCGACGACATGACCAACCGCGTCGGCCAGATCGCGCTGGCGGTCGAGCAGATCTCCTCGACCGCGGTCGCGATGGAGGAGAACATGGCCCAGGTGGTCGCGGTCGCCGAGCAGTCGTCGGCGTCGACCGAGCAGGTCTCGGCGTCGGTGCAGCAGACGTCGGCCGCGAGCCAGGAGCTGGCCGCCTCGGCGCACGGCCTGGCCAGCTCGGCCCAGCAGCTGGAGCGCGTCGTCGGGCAGTTCGTGCTGGCCTGAGGCCTCAGCGTCCCGCCGTCACCCCTCCGCGCTCGGCTCCCACCGGGCGCGGGTGCGCCGTCACCCCTCCCCGGAGGCGGTGGCGGCGGGGGGCGCGTGCGCGTCGCTGACGGAGCCCATCGCGGTGAGGATCTCGTCGGCAAGGCGCGCGCCTTCGTCGGAGTACTCGGGCGTGGCGCGGATCCGCATCACGACCTCCTCGCCGGCGAGCTCCTCGAGGCCGATGTCGGGGCGGTTGCGCAGCTGGACGGTGATCGCGTCCTGGAGGATCGCCTGCACCTCGGTGGGCTTGACGCTGCGGCCGAGGCGGACGCGCAGGTCGACCGAGGCCGGTTCGCGCAGCGGCACGACAGCGGCGCTGAGGACGACCGAGTTGGGGACCATGATGCGGTCCTCGCCGCGCGCGAAGGTCGTGTAGAGGAGGCCGAGCGAGCTGACGACGCCCTCGACCTCGCCGGCGAGGCCGCCAGCCTGGAGCCGCACCCTCTCGCCGACGCGGAACGGTCGCGCGCTCAGCAGCACCGTGCCGGCGATCAGGTTGCCGAGCGTCTGCTGGGCGGCGAGACCGATGACGACGGCGGTGAAGGCGCCCCCGACGGCGAGTGCCTCCGGGCGGATGCCGGCGATCCGCAGCGCGGCGACGGTGAAGATCGCGACGGTCGTGAGGCGCAGCAGGAAGCCGACGGTGCCGGCGGTGCCGGGGTCCATGCGGCGGAAGAGGTCGGGCGCGATCGCGCGGCCGACGTCGCGCGCGAACGCCCAGCCGAGGATCACGAGCGCGATCACGGTGAAGATCCGCACGGGCGTGTCCCAGCCCTTGCCGAACAGGTCGCCGCGGTAGTTGTAGAGCGCCAGCACGGCGATCAGCAGCGGCAGCAGCACGAGCGCCTGCCGCCGCGCGCGCTTCGCCGCTCTCTGCCCCAGCTGCCGCGCGAGGCCGACCTCCTCCCACGCGTGCGAGCGCGTCTGCAGCATCCGCTCCAGCGCCCGCTCGCGGCTGCCCTTGAAGCGCTTGGTCTTCGAGCCCATCAGCGGGGACGTACCCGCGCCTGCCAGCCGCGACGCGTGAGAACCGTCACGCGCGCCCCGCCCCCGCCCCGGCCTCAAGCCCCGCCCGCCTCAAGCCCCGCCGGACGCGCCGCCCCGCGGCCCCGCGCTCGCGCCCGCCCGCGTCGCGCTCAGCGGCGGCGGGCGCTCTAGAACAGCGCCTGCTGCACGGCGGCCGGCGGCGGGGCTGGCGTAACGCCGCCCGCCCCGCCTCCCCCGCCGCCGTCTTGTCCGCGCGCCGCCCAGCTGCGGCCGCCCGTCGAGGCCGACCCCTCGCCCCGCAGCGTGGTCGCCCCGTCGAACAGCGAGGACGCCCTCTCGCCGCGCAGCTCCGCCGCCCCCGGAAGCGCGCCCTGCGGCCGCTCGCGCGTGCGCAGCCGCCACGTCGGCGCGCGCCGGCCGCGCCCGCGCAGCAGCGCCGCCAGCCGAGCACGCTCCTCCCTCGGCGCGTAGGCGCCGCGCGCGTAGAGCCGCTGGTAACGCGGAACGAGGTCAGGCCGCGTCGCGCGCAGCCAGTCCATGAAGACGCCGCGCACGTCCCCGCGCAGGTGCAGGCCGATCCCGCCGATCGAGACCGCGCCGGCCTCCTCGCAGGCGTCGAGCAGCGGCTCGATCTGCCGCGGCGCGTCGTTGATCCCCGGCATCAGCGGCGCGATCAGCACGCCGGTCGGGATCCCCTGGCGGTTCAGCTCCGCGACGGCCTCGATCCGCGCCCGCGGATGGGGCGTGTGCGGCTCGGTCGCCCGCCACGCCTTCTCGTCGAGCGTCGGGATCGAGAGGCTGGCGGTGAAGTCGGTGACGGCCGCGATCTCCTTCATCAGCGGCAGGTCGCGCAGCAGCAGCGGGGACTTCGTCAGCACCGAGCAGGGGTTGCGGAAGTCTCGCATCGCCTCCCAGATCCCGGGCATCAGCTTGTAGCGCCCCTCGACCCACTGGTACGGGTCGGTGTTCGTCCCCAGCGCGACGTGCTCCCCTCTCCACCGCGGCCGCGCCAGCTCAACCCGCAGCACCTCCGGCGCGTTCACCTTCACGACGATCTCGCGCTCGAAATCGCGCCCCGGCCCGAAGTCGAGGTATCTGTGCGTCGGCCGAGCGAAGCAGTTGTGGCTCACGACACCGTTGGCGATGAAGTCGCCCGTCCCGGTCGTGATGTCGTAGAGCCGCATCGCGAGCCCGAGCGGCTCGACCGATGCCACTCGCCGCGATCCTCTCGTCTTCAGCGCCGCTCCCGCCATCGCGCGCTTGCGCATGATCGCGGGATCGGTCAGGTGGAAGAACCGCAGCCGACCTGCGAGACCGCCCCCGAGCCGGACGTTCCGCCCCCCGTTCGGGCCTCGCGGCTCGGTCACGAACTGAAAGCCGAAGCGGTTGAGCGAGCGTTCGATCCAGGCGATCAGCTCGGCATCGCTGTTGCAGATCCGCAGCACACCCTGACTGCACGAGCCCTCTGCGTCGAAGATCCCGGCGAGGAACCCTTTGCTCCACGATTCGCTCGGCTCGACCGGCCAGGCGATCAACGCCTCGATGCCCTCCACGCCCGCCCGTCGCTGTGTCCGCACCGCCAAGATGCGCGCTCGTGCGCCGACCGCCTCCGCGAAGACGAACTCGTCGGTCGCTATCCCGGCGTCGAACAGATAGCTCTGGGTGCGTTCCAGCGCCTCGCGGTCCTTCAGCGCCAAGCGGAAGCGATGAACGCGTCCAAGGGACCGTCCAGCACGCGCGTACTCGTAGGTTCCGAGGTGACCGTCGCCCCGCACCATTCCACAGACGTAGCCGTGGCGATAGTCGGCGTCCTCCATCGGACCCGCGGCGAATCCGCCGGTCCCCGCCAGCACGTCGTTCGTCGTCAGATGTGGCCGCTGGCCGGGGCCCGGCTCGTCGAGCACGTGCTTCCAGCCGCGGCCGGTGAGGAAGCGGTGGTCGGCGCTGGCAACCAGTTCAGTTCCGTCCTCGAGCGTCACGCGATAGGCCGGCTTGATGCTCGACCAGTGCGCGCGTACCTCCGTCTCGACGTAGCGGCGGTAGCGGCCGACTCTCTCGGTGCCGTAGATCCGATCGCCCACTCTCAGCGCCGCGAGCCGTCGGGTGCTGCCGTCCGCCATCAGGATCGGCGTCTCGCCGTCGAGGCAGTACACGCATGCATGGCTGCAGCCTCGATATGGGTTGATGGTCCATCTGAATGGCATCCGCGATTGCGCGGGGACGCGGTTGAGCGCCGATCTCGAATGGACCTCGTAGAAGCGCATGTCGAGCGCCTCGGGTGCGTCGAAGCGGCGCACGACGGCGTCGTCTCTGTACCCCGGCAAGCGGGTCGCCTCGTCGGCGGTGATCGTGAGGTTGTCCCAGCGCACGAACGTATGTTCGCACATGCGGCGGATGGCAACCTGCTCAGCTACGAAGCCGGATGCTCGTCCCTAGAGTGGCTCAGAGCCGGTCTTGCAGACGTGCCCAGCTGTCGCCGAAATCGGCGTAGTGCTGGCGGGACTCGTCGTACCACTCGAAGATCGCCTCGCCCAGCTCCGGCGTGGCGGCGGCACCGGGATCGTTCATCGCGTCCCGCTCGATCTCCTCGAGGTAGGCCGTGACCGCAGCGCTGTCGCACCCGTCTGCGAGCAGCTCGGCGAGTGGACGGGCGTACATGTCGTACTCGTCCTCGGTCGCCGGGAAGAAGTCGGCGACGCCGACCGGATCCCATCGCCAAAGCAACAGCTGGCGCAGCTCGCGGAAGCCGACCGCGCGCCACCACCGTTCGAACGGCTCGTCCTTGCGAATCAGTCTGCGCTCGGGACCGAAGCGGTCCCAGATCCGCTGGTCGCGCGGGCTGCGCCGCTCGCGCCTTCTAGACCGCGACACGCCCCGGCACCTCGCGCATGTCACGCACGATCTGGGCGCCGGCGGCGGAGAGCATCATCGCCTCGTCCTCGGGGCGGTTGCGGGCGGCGTAGCCGAGCACGCGCATGCCGGCGGCGCGGGCGCCGCGGACGCCGGTGACCGAGTCCTCGACGACGATGCAGGCATCCGGCTCCCAGCCGCACTCGCGCGCGGCGTGGACGAACAGGTCGGGCGCCGGCTTCGGCCGTCGCACCATCGTCGCGGAGAAGACGCGCTCGGGCGGGAAGAGATCGGCCAGGTCGGTCAGCACGAGCGTCTGCTCCATCTTCACCACGCGCGCCTGCGAGGCGATGCAGGTCTCCCACCCCAGCCGCTGGACGGCCTCGACCGTCTCGCGCGCGCCGGCGACCGGCCTCAGCTCGCGCGCGAACGCCTCCGCGCGGGCGCTGTAGAAGTCGTCGATC
This sequence comes from Conexibacter stalactiti, assembly GCF_033542075.1. Classification (NCBI taxonomy): domain Bacteria; kingdom Bacillati; phylum Actinomycetota; class Thermoleophilia; order Solirubrobacterales; family Conexibacteraceae; genus Conexibacter; species Conexibacter stalactiti. Next base: position 28,296 of record NZ_JAWSTH010000032.1, on the reverse strand, counting down.
CAGCCGCTCGGCAGCGGACCGCCGCGACGCAGCGAGACATCGCGCTGGATCGCCTCCAGCGTGCCGCCGGCGTAGACGGTGCTGACCTCGCGCTCACTCATCTCGACGTCGACGGCGTTGATCGCGCGCGTCAGCTCGCGCATCGAGATCGGCTCGCTGTCGACGAGCACGCCGTCGCAGTCGAAGATGACGAGACCGGGAGCGGACATCGGAGAGATCGAGGCGGCGCCGGCCGGCTCAGCGCGCGGTGGCGGCGCCGAGGGCGCGCGCGACGAGTGACTCCTCGCCCGTCAGCGTCTGACTGGTCGCGCGCTCGATGTCGACGTGGACGTAGTCGCCCGGCTGCGCGAGCCCGGTGAAGTTGACGACCTTGTTGTGGCGCGAGCGGCCGCGCAGGCGCGTCGGATCCTTGCGCGAGGGACCCTCGACCAGCACCTCCATCGTGCGGCCGACGAAGCGCTGCGCGCGCTCGTGCGCGCGCCGCTGGATCACCTCGACGAGGCGGTCCATCCGCTCGACCTTGACCTCGTGCGGGACCTGGTCGGGCAGGTCGGCGGCCTCGGTGTGGCGGCGCGGCGAGTAGACGAAGGTGAAGGCGCCGTCGTAGGCGACCTCCTCGCACAGCTCCAGCGTCTGCGCGAAGTCCTCCTCGGTCTCGCCGGGGAAGCCGACGATCACGTCGGTCGTCAGCGCGACGTCCGGGACGTGCTCGCGCAGCAGCGCGACGCGGTCGAGGTAACGCTCGCGCGAGTAGGTGCGGCGCATCGCTCTCAGGATCCGCGAGGAGCCCGACTGCAGCGGCAGGTGGACGTGCTCGCACAGCGCCGGCAGCTCGGCGTGCGCGCGGATCACGTCCTCCTTCATGTCCTGCGGGTGCGGGCTGGTGTAGCGGATCCGCTCGATTCCGTCGATCGCGTCGATCGCGGTGAGCAACTCGGCGAAGCTCGCGCGCGGGAAGCCGCGTCTGGCGAGGTCGCGCCCGTAGGCGTTGACGTTCTGGCCCAGCAGCGTGACCTCGCTGACACCCTCCGACGCCATCCGCTCGACGTCGCGCACGAGCGTCTCCAACGGGCGGCCGACGTCGCGGCCGCGCGTCGACGGGACGATGCAGTAGGAGCAGGCCATGTTGCAGCCGACGGAGATCTGCACCCAGCCCTGGAACTCGCGGGCGCGCTTCTCCGGCAGGTCGCCGGCGAAGCCCTCGAACTCGAAGTAGCCCTGCGCGGACAGCGACTCGCTCGTGAGGAACTCCGCGAGCTTGTGCACCTGGCCGGGACCGAAGGCGACGTCGACGAAGGGGAACTGGCGGAAGACCTCGTCCTTGACCGACTGCGCCCAGCAGCCTCCGACGCCGATCACGACGTCCGGGCGCTCGCGCTTGCGCCGCTTCGCGTGGCCGAGGTGGGCCATGAACTTGCTGTCGGCCGCCTCGCGGATCGAGCAGGTGTTGAAGAGGATCAGGTCGGCGACGTCGGCATCGGGAGCTTCGGCGTAGCCGATCGACTCGAGCATGCCCTTCATCCGCTCCGAGTCGTGCTCGTTCATCTGACAGCCGAACGTCGTGACGTGATACCGCTTCATCGTCGCCCTAGCGTACCCCGGCACCTCATCTGGCGTATTCCACCGCGCGCGACTCGCGGATCACGGTCACCTTGATCTGGCCCGGATACTCGAGCTCTCTCTCGATCTCGCGGGCGATCGCGAACGACAGCAGCGTCGCGCCGTCGTCGTCGATCGCGCCGGGCGCGACGATCACGCGGATCTCGCGGCCCGCCTGCATCGCGTAGACCTTGTCGACGCCCTCGTGCCGGGTCGCGATCTGCTCCAGCTCGCGCAGCCGTCTGACGTACTGCTCCAGCGATTCGCCGCGGGCGCCGGGGCGGGCGCCGGAGAGCGCGTCGGCGGCCTGCACGATCACGGCCTCGACCGTCTGCGGCTCGACCTCGTTGTGGTGGGCCTCCATCGCGTGCACGACGGCGTCGGGCTCGCCGTACTTGCGCGCCAGGTCACCGCCGACGAGCGCGTGCGGCCCCTCGATCTCGTGCGAGACGGCCTTGCCGATGTCGTGCAGGAGCGCGGCGCGGCGAGCGGTCTTGGGTGAGGCGCCGAGCTCGTGCGCCATCATCGCGGCGAGGTTGGCGCACTCGACCGAGTGGGCGAGCACGTTCTGGCCGTAGCTGGTGCGGAACCGCAGGCGGCCGAGCAGCTTGATCAGCTCGGGGTCGAGCCCTTGGACCTTCGCCTCGAAGACGGCGGCCTCCCCCAGCTCCTGGACGTGCTCCTCCAGCTCCGACTTCGCCTGGTAGTACATCTCTTCGATCCGCGCCGGATGGATGCGCCCGTCCTGGAGCAGCTTCTCGAGCGTCATGCGGGCGGTCTCGCGGCGGACGCCGTCGAAGCCCGACAGCACGACCGCGTTGGGCGTGTCGTCGATGATGAAGTCGACGCCGGTGAGGTTCTCCAGCGCGCGGATGTTGCGGCCCTCGCGGCCGATGATGCGGCCCTTCATGTCGTCGGAGGCGAGCTGGACGACGGAGACGGTCGTCTCGGTCGCGTGACCGGCGGCGATCCGCTGCATCACGACGGAGAGGATGTTGCGGACGCGGCGGTCGGCGTCGCGCTTGGTCTCCTCCTCGATCTGGCGCACGAGCTTGGCTGACTCGTGGCGCACGTCGTCCTCGAGGTCCTTCAGCAGCATCTGCTTCGCCTGCGAGGCGGAGACGCCGGCGAGCCGCTCCAGCGCCTGCTCGTACTCGGCACGGCGCTCGGCCGCGGTGTCGAGGTCACGCGCGAGCACCTCGGCGCGGTCGTCGAGCGCGCGCTCGCGGCGCGCGAGGTCGGCGCGCTGGGCGTCGAGCGACTCCTCCTTGCCGAGGATCCGCTCCTCGATCCGCACGATCTCGGCGCGCCGCTCGCGCAGAGCCTCGTCCATGTCGGCGGCGACGCGAGCGTTCGCCTCCGCGGCATGGCCGCCTCTCCGCTTCGCGTTGAGCGCGGCAGCGACCATCAGGCCCACTGCCAGCACTGCTGCCGCGATCACGATTTCCATTGCCGTTCCTCTCCTCACAGCCCGGCTGGTCGGCCGGGCTGCAGCTCACTGTCCGTTTGGGTAGCGGCGGACGGGCCGTGCGAGGAGCACGGAACTGAACACCAGGTGCGGCGCCGCGGCGCCGCCCTTCAGATGCCGGTCAGGCCGGCGTTCGTGGTGCGTGTTGCATGGGCAACATGCCTGCAGACGTGCGGTGTCGGGCAGTCACGGATGAAGGGTCTGGTTCCAGGATTCAGGGGTGTTTGCGGCAGTTTCATGCCCACGTGGGGCCAGTCGTTCGCTGCCCGGGATCGTAGTACTGCGCAACAGTTGACGCAATCGCGGGCGCTGAGCTGCACGCCGTGGCGCGGCGACGCCGGCTCCGCGGGCGGCGAGCGGCGCGGCGACGCCGACTCCCACGCGCGCGGCGGCCGCGCCGCCGCGCCTCAGTCGAAGACGTCGCCGCCGCGCGCGTGGGCGCGGACGACGTCCCACGCCAGCTCGGAGTCGTAGCCCTTGCGCGCGAGCACGCCGATCGCGCGCTTCAGCTCGCGGGGGTCGTTCTCCAGCGCCGGGAAACGTCGCCGCACCAGCGCCATCGCCGCCTCCCGCTCGTCGTCGCGGCCGCGCGCGCCGACTGCCTCGCGGACGATCCCGATCGGCACGCCGAGCGCCAGCAGCCGCCGTTCGATGCGGTCAGCGCCCCACTCCTCCAGCAGCCGCTTGTCCTCGGAGAACTCGCGCGCGAAGCGGACGTCGTTCAGATAGTCCTGCTCGCGCAGGCTCGTCAGCGCCTGCTCGATCGTCTCGGGCTCGACCCGCTTGCCTTCCAGGTACCGGCGCATCTCGACCTCGGTCCGCGCCCGCGGACCGAGGTAGCGAAAGGCCATGTCGAGCGCGTTCTGGAGTCGTAGCGCCGGGTCGAGCGCGCGCTCCTTCGTGCGCGTGTCGCGCTCGACCGGCGCGCCCAGGTCGGCCGCCTCGACCTGCTCGGCCGCCTCTGAGCCAGTTCGCTGCACGAGGTCAGGCCGCGGCGGGCTCGGCCTCCGGCGTCTTCTCGTCGTGCTCGATCGGAGCGACGAGGTCGCGATCGAAGCCGAGCGCCGCGTAGATCTTGTCCTCGATCTGCTGCGCGATCTCGGGGTGCTCCTTCAGGTACCCCTTCGCGTTGTTGCGACCCTGGCCGAGCCGCTCACCCTCGTAGGAGAAGAACGAGCCCGACTTCGTGACGATGTTGTGCTCGATGCCGTAGTCGATCAGGCAGCCCTCGGTCGAGATGCCGTGGCCGAACTCGATGTCGAACTCGGCCTGCTTGAACGGCGGCGCGACCTTGTTCTTGACGACCTTGACGCGGACGCGGTTGCCGACCGCCTCGGTGCCGTCCTTGAGCGTCTCGATGCGGCGGATGTCGAGCCGCTGGGACGAGTAGAACTTCAGCGCGCGACCGCCCGGCTGCGTCTCGGGCGAGCCGAACATGACGCCGACCTTCTCGCGGATCTGGTTCGTGAAGAGGCACATCGTCTGCGTGCGGTTCAGGTTCGCCGTCAGCTTGCGCATCGCCTGCGACATCATGCGCGCCTGCACGCCGACGGTCTGGTCGCCCATCTGGCCCTCGAGCTCGGCGCGCGGCGTCAGCGCGGCGACGGAGTCGACGGCCACCATGTCGACGGCGCCGGAGCGCACGAGCATGTCGGCGACTTCGAGCGCCTGCTCGCCGTAGTCGGGCTGCGAGACGAGCAGCTCGTCGATGTTGACGCCGATTCTCTGCGCGTAGAGCGGGTCCATCGCGTGCTCGGCGTCGATGAAGGCGCAGACGCCGCCGAGTCTCTGCGCCTCGGCGATGATGTGGTAGACGAGCGTCGTCTTACCGGATGACTCCGGGCCGAAGACCTCGACGATGCGTCCGCGCGGGACGCCGCCGATGCCGAGCGCCAGGTCGAGCGAGAGCGCGCCGGTGGGGATCGCGTTGACTCTCACGCGAGCGCCCGGGTCACCCATCCGCATGACGGTGCCCTTGCCGAACTGGCGCTCGATCTGTGTCAGCGCCCCTTGCAGGGCGGCGTCGCGGGCCTTCGCGGCCTTGTCCTGCTCGCTCATTACTGGAAGCTCCTTGGTCACGTCGTGAGTCAATGAAAGTACGCCCTGCGTCGGACGGAATACGAACACATGATCGTGTCGCCCGTTCAGGCTAGGCGCTGCGGCAGCGGAAGCGCTACGCGAGTCTGCGCAGAGACTGCGCCGATTCAGCGCAGGTCGGCGCGCGCGAGCGGCTCGTAGCGCGCCCCGCCGCCGCCGAGGTGCGAGCGGTAGAGCGTCACGGCGGCGCCGTCGAAGGCCAGCGACGGCACGCCCGGCAGCGGCGCCGCGGCCAGCTCGCGCGCCGCGCGCTCGTTGCCGCGGGCGCGCACGCGGGCGACCGTCACGTGCGGCAGGAAGGGCCGCGCCTCGGGCTCGAACCAGCCGCCGGCGGTCAGCGCGCCCGCGACGCGCGCCTGCAGCCGCGCCAGCGCGCCGCCGGCATCCACCAGCTCGACCGCGAGCACGCGCGCAGCGCGACGTGGAAGCCAGAGCGCGTCAGCGAGCGCGAGGCCGGGCACTGGCCCCGGCTCGCCGGCGAGCCCGCCCGGCGCGTCGCCGCCGGCGGACGCCACCACGGCTGCACCGATCGCCCCGGCTTCTGCCGCGTCGACCTGGCCGAGGAAGCAGAGCGTGACGTGCAGCGCATCGGACGCGACCGGGCGCAGGAGACGCGGTTCGGCAGCGAGCAACGGCGCACGCCAGCGGACCAGCGCACCGCGCACCTCCTCGGGCAGATCGAGCGCGGCGAACAGCCGGATGCGCTCGCCGGCCACGGCCTCAGGCGGCGTCGGAACCTGCGCCGGGCGCCGCCTCGCCGGGCGGTGGCGCGTCTGCCTCGATCAGCAGGCGCCGCAGCATGTGCAGCGCGACCGTCGTGGTGCGGTCGCGGATGTCGGCGCGGTTGCCGGGCAGCGACAGCCTGCGCGTCAGGCGCGGCCCGTCGCGCAGCGCGACGCTCACCCACACCAGTCCGACCGGCTTCTCCGGCGTCCCGCCGCCCGGGCCCGCGACCCCGGTGATGCCGACCCCCACGTCGCTCCCCAAGCGCGCGATCGCTCCGTCGGCGAGCGCCTCCGCCACCTCGGATGAGACCGCCCCCACCCGCTCCAGCAGCTCAGAGGAGACGCCCGCGAGCGCGACCTTCGCCGCGTTGGAGTAGACGACGAGCCCGCCGAGCACGTACGCCGAGGAGCCGGCGCGGTCGGTCAGGCGGCCGGCCAGCAGCCCGCCGGTGCACGACTCGGCCGTCGCGACGGTGCGGGCCGGACGCGCGCCGGCTGCGTCCCCCACCCCGCCGGCGCCGGCCTCGCCGAGCAGCAGCGACGCGACCTGCGCGTCGATCGTCGCGCCGTCGGTCGAGAACAGCAGCGGGCCGTGGCGGCGCGCCACGTACGCCTCGAACGCCGCATAGGCAGCGGCGTCCGTCGGCGCGTAGCGCGTCGCGATCTCGATCTCGCCGCGCCGCAGGCAGGTCGTGATCTCCAGCGGGTCGAGCGCCAGGCCATCGCGCTCGGCGACCAGCAGCGTCTCGGCGATCTCCGACTCCGGGATCCCGAACAGGCGCATGATCCGCCACTCGAACGTGCCGGCGCCGACGACGGCGGCCTGGAAGGCGCCGGTCTCCAACGCGGCTCGCCACATCGGCTGCAGCTCGCGCGGCGGCCCGGGGAGCACGAGCACCGTCGGACCGGCGCCGTCCCCAGCCGCAGGCGGCACGACCAGCCCCGGCGCGGTCCCGACCGGTTCCAGCACGGTCGCGCCCGCGGGCACGAGCGCCTGCTTGCGGTTGGAGCGCAGGACGGCCTCGCGGTCGAGGTCGGGCCAGCGCGACAGCAGCGGTCTCAAGATCTCGGCGATCCGCCCGAACAGCGCCTCGTCGAGCTCCAGCGGCCGCTCCTGGAAGCGTGCGACGACCTCGCCGGTGAGGTCGTCGGCGGTCGGGCCGAGGCCGCCGCTCGTGACGATCAGCGCCACGCTCTCTGCCGCGAGGAAGCGCAGCGCGGCGAGCAGGTCCTCGGGCCGGTCGCCGACGACGACGATGTGCGAGGCGTCGACGCCGATCTCGCGCAGCCGCTCCGACAGCCACGGGCCGTTGCTGTCTCTGATGATCCCGTTGAGGACCTCGGTCCCCGTCACGACGATGCCGGCGCGAACGCTCACCGCAGCACGTCCGCGCTCACGTGCACGTCGGCAGCTGGTCGCCGGAGATCGGCGCCGCGCCTCTCGTGGTGACCTCGAAGCCGATCGCCTCCGACGACGCCGGAACCTCGACCGCTCTGCCGTTCGCTCTCATCGTCACCTGGCTGTTGCCGAGCGTGATCCGCAGCGATCTCGCTCTCAGCAGCGGCACCGCCTGGCCGGCGGTGAACGTGGCGCCGGCGATCAGCACTCTGTCGTCCTGGTCGACGGCGCAGACGTAGACGTCGCCGGTCGGGGTCAGGCGCACGCCGGCGAGCGTCGGCGCGGCCGGCGTGACTCTTCTCTGCGCCGTTCTTCTGCGCTGGCCGCCTCTTCTCGTCGTCGAGGTCGTCTGCGCCTGCGTCGAGGTCGTGTCGGTGCCGCCGTCGTCGTCGCCGCCGCGCGTGCCGAGCACGTAGAGTGCGCCGACCAGCACGACGAGCAGGCCGAGCGTTATCGCCCAACGCGGCACGCCGCCACCGCCGCCGCCCCCGCGCACGCCGCCGCGTCCGCTCGAACCGCGACCGCCGCGGCGGTCACGCGCCGCGAGCCCGGGGCTGCTGACGGCCCTCAGCTCGCTCTCGCTCGGGCGCTCGTAGCGGAGCTTGTACTCCTCCACCAGCGAGCGCGCGTCGACGCCGATGAACTCGGCGTACGTGCGGATGAAGCTCTTCGCGAACGTGGAGCCGGGCAGCAGCTGCCACTCCTCGTTCTCGATCGCACGCAGGTACTTGGCGCGGATCTTGGTCGCCTGCTCGACCTCGGTGATGTCGATCCTGGCACGCATGCGCGCCTCGCGAAGAGTGGGGCCGATCTCAGGCATTCGCTGCGAAGGCTATCGACCGAGCGGTCAAAGGCGTGGCGAAATTCCTGCAAGCGCCGGGGCCGGCGGACCGGCGCTCACGAGAGCGTGGGATCGTCGTCCGGTGCGCCGCTTCCCGGTGTGGGCAGCGGGATCTGGTCGCCGGCCCGTTCGCCGGGCGGCGGACCGGCTCTCTCGGCCAGCGCGACGAGGATCCGCGGCACGTCGGACTCGGTGATCAGCACCTGGCGCGGCTTTGATCCCTCGTAGCCCGAGATGATCCCGCGCCGCTCCAGCATGTCGATCAGGCGGCCGGCGCGCGTGTAGCCGAGCCGCAGGCGGCGCTGCAGCATCGAGGTCGACGCGGTCCCCATCTGCGCGACGAGGCTGATCGCCTCCTCCAGCAGCGGGTCCTCGTCCGGGTCGAAGCCGTCGTCGGCGGCCGACTCCTCGGGCGCGTCCTCGTCCTCGACCTCTTCGAGCAGATCGTCGCGCAGCTCGGGCTCGCCCTGCCTGCGCCACGCCTCCGTCAGCTCGGCGATCTGGTCCTCGTCGATGTAGGCGCCCTGGATCCGCTGCAGCTTGGAGGAGCCGACCGGCGAGAACAGCATGTCGCCCTGGCCCAGCAGCGACTCGGCGCCGTTCTGGTCGAGGATCACGCGCGAGTCGGTCTGGGACGACACGGCGAAGGCGATCCGCGACGGGACGTTGGCCTTGATCATGCCCGTGATCACGTCGACGCGCGGCGACTGCGTCGCCAGCACGAGGTGGATGCCGACGGCGCGGGCCTTCTGCGCCAGGCGGATGATCGAGTCCTCGACGTCGGCCGGGGCGACCATCATCAGGTCGGCCAGCTCGTCGATCACGCAGAGGATGTACGGCAGCCGCGACTCGCCGCGCTCCTCGCGCCGTCTGTTCAGCTCCGGCAGCGAGCGGGTGCGGGCGAGCGACATGATCCCGTAGCGCTCCTCCATCTCCTTGACGAGGTTCTGGAGCGCGTTGGCGGCCTTGCGCGGGCTCGTGATGACCGGCGTCAGCAGGTGCGGGATCGACTCGTAGTGGTTCAGCTCGACCTGCTTGGGGTCGACGAGCACGAGCTTGACCTCGTGCGGGTCGGCGTGCAGCAGGATGCTCGACAGCATCGCGTTGACGCAGCCGGACTTGCCGGCCCCGGTCGTGCCGGCGACGAGCAGGTGAGGCATCTTCGCGAGGTCGACGCCGATCGCACGGCCGGCGACGTCCTTGCCGAGCCAGACGGTCAGCGGCGACCAGTCGGCCGGCGGCTCCTGGAAGACGTCGCCGAGGTGGACGATCCGGCGCTTGGCGTTGGGGACCTCGACGCCGACCGCCTGCTTGCCGGGGATCGGCGCGAGGATGCGCACGTCGGTCGCGGCGAGCGCGTACGCGAGGTCGTCCTTGAGGTTGGCGACTCTGCCGACTCTCGTGCCCGGCGCCAGCCGCAGCTCGTAGCGCGTGATGTGCGGGCCGGAGGTCATGCCGACGACCTTCGAGTCGATTCTGAAGTGCTCGAGCGCCTCGACCAGCTGCGCGGCGATCACCTCCTGACCGGCGGTGTCGGGCCGCGTCTGCTCGGCCGTCGACCTCGTCAGGGAGCGGCTGTCGGGCAGGTGCCAGACGAAGTCGGCCGAGTCGGTGATCGAGGCGCGATAGCGGCCCTGCGGCGTCAGGTCGGCCGGATCGACCGAAGGGAGATCGTCCCCGCCCGCCCCCGTGGTCACACCCGGTTCGTCCGGCTCCTCCAGCTCCAGCTCCGGTATCTCGTCCTCGTCAGCCTCCGCCGCGACGGCGGGGAAGTCGTCGGTGACGGGCGCGTCGGCGTCGTCGTCCTCGTCGTCGAAGGCGAGCGGCGCGACGGGCGGCTCCTGCGCGTCCTCATCGTCGCTGGGCAGCGCGTAGGCGGCCGGCGCGAGCGAGTCGTCGTCGCCGAACAGGTCGGGGTAGCGCTCGGCGCCGTCGAGCGATGGCGCCTCGACGTGCGTCGCGCGCACGACCAGTCTCGCCGGCTCCAGCTCCGGCGGCACGAGCAGCTGAGGGATCCCCTCGTCATCGGTCGCGACGACGGCGTCGTCGTCGGCCGGCACGATCGTTCTGCGTCTGCGCGCTCTTGGCGCGCGCGTCGGAGCCGGCGGCTCCTCCTCCTCGTAACGGGCGCGGGTCGGCGCCAGCGTCGCGGCACGACGGCTGGTCTCGGCCGCCTGTCTCAGCACGCTGGCGATCGTGACGCCGCTCAGCAGCACGAGGGCGGCGAGGAAGAGGAAGATCGCGATGATGTGGGCGCCGACGTTCGAGAAGAGCGTCGAGGCGACCCAGTAGAGCGACTCGCCGATCGCGCCGCCGCGCTCCTTCAGCACGTCGCCGTCCCACAGGTCGCCGCCGGGACGGCCGCCGCCGCCGAGCCCGAACGTGCCGGCCGCGAGCGACAGCTCGACGGCGCCGAAGAGGCACCAGACTCCAGCCCTCAGCGGTCTCACGCTCGGAATCAACGTGCGCGCGATCACAAGCAGCCCGCCGGCCACCAGCGCCGCCGGCGCGGCGTAGGCGACGCGGCCGAACAGCAGCAGCAGGCCGTCGCGCAGCGCATCGCCGACCTGTCCGCCGGCCGAGCCGGCGTACATCACGAACGCGAGGAAGATCCCGAGCGCTCCGAGGCCGAGGCCGAGCAGGTCGACCTGGTGCGGTGCGAGCTGTGGCAGCCCGAGTCCGGGAGCGGTGGAGCGGCGCGCGCGAGCGCGCGAGCGGGATCTCGTCGATCTCGCGGGTCTACGGCGGCTGGTTCTGGCCATTCGGGGATTCGTTCGACATCGGGCGCATAACCCCTCCTGGGCATAACGACTCGCTAAAAGCCGCCCCATTGCACGCCTTTCCCCTTTAGGATCGACGGTCATGAGCGACTACGCCCGCCCCGCCCGCGTGCTCGTCGTCGAGGACGACGACGAGATCGCCCAGGTCCTCCAGCGCTCGCTGCGCATGGAGGGCTACGACGTGCGCACCGCCGGGGACGGCGTCAGCGCGCTCGACGAGGCGCATTCCTTCCTGCCCGACCTCGTGATCCTCGACCTCGGGCTGCCGAAGCTCGACGGCATCGACGTCGCCAAGACGCTGCGCGAAGGCGACGACGTGCCGATCCTCATGCTCACCGCGCGCGACGCGTTGGAATCGCGCGTCGAGGGTCTCGACGCCGGCGCCGACGACTACCTCGTCAAGCCGTTCGAGCGCCAGGAGCTGTTGGCGCGGCTGCGCGCGCTGCTGCGCCGGCGCCCGCCGCGCGGCTCCGCGCCGCTGACGGTCGGCGACCTGCGCCTGAACCCGGACACGCACGAGGTCCACCGCGCCGAGCGGTCGATCGAGCTGACGCAGCGCGAGTTCGAGCTGCTGGAATACCTGATGCGCAACGAGCGGATCGTGATCTCGCGCCAGCGCCTGCTGGACGAGGTGTGGGGCTACGACCCGTTCTCGACGACGAACACGATCGAGGTGTTCGTCTCCAACCTGCGACGGAAGCTGGAAGCGGACGGTGAGCCTCGACTCCTCCATACGATCCGCGGCGCGGGCTACGTCCTCCGCGTACCGTAGGGTCCCGACCCGCTGGCGGCTCGCCGGCGGGTCCGCGGCGTTGACGTTCGTGATCCTCTGCGGCTTCGCGATCATCGTCGGCTTCCTCACGACGCGCCAGATCGGCATCCAGTTCAACGACTCGGTGCGCAAGTCGGCCGACTACCTGCAGGGGCGGGCGAGAATCACCTTCGACCCGAACACGGGGGCGCCCGACTGCGGGCGCCTCGGCGACCTCGCCAGCGGCGAGAGCGCGAAGGTGCGTGTCTACTACTTCGACGGCACGTTGATGTGCAACAACGGCGGCGCGCTCGACAGCCGCCCCCGGATCGAGCCGAAGGGCTCGTTCCCGCGTGACGAGGACGGCTACCGCGTCGAGGCGCGTCAGGTTCCCGTCAGCCCGACGGGCTACGCCTACATCCTCTACGCGCGTCCCTTCTCCGCGACGAAGGCGACGATCGCGAAAGTCCGCTTCTTCCTCGTCTTCGGCGTGCTCGGCGGCGCCGCGCTGGCGCTCGCCGCCGGCCTGCTGGTCGCGCGTCGCGCGATGGCGCCGATCGCGGAGCTGACCGCGACGGCGCGTGAGATCGGCCGCACGCGCGACCCCTCCCGTCACATGCCTCAGCAGGAGGCCGACGACGAGGTCGGTGAGCTGGCCGCGACGCTGGAGGAGATGCTGCAGGCGCTCGACCGCGCCCAGAGCGAGACGGAGGCGACGCTGGAGCGCCAGCGCCGCTTCGTCGCCGACGCCTCGCACGAGCTGCGCACGCCGCTGACCTCGGTGCTCGCCAACCTCGAGCTGCTGGAGGAGACGCTCCACGGCGACCAGCGCGACGCCGCCGCCTCGGCCCTGCGCTCCTCGCGCCGGATGCGGCGCCTGGTCGCCGACCTGCTGCTGTTGGCGCGCGCCGACGCCGGCCGCGTCGTCCCCCACCGCCCGACCGATCTCGCGCAGACGCTCGTCGAGGTCGCGGCGGAGCTGGAGCCGCTGGCGCAGAGCGCCGACCACGAGCTGTCGGTCGACACCGGGCCGGGCGAGGTGCTCGTCTCCGGCGAGCGCGACGAGCTGCACCGGCTGGCGCTCAACCTGATCGAGAACTCGCTGCGCCACACGCCGCCCGGCACCAACGTCCACGCCGCGCTCGCGCACGTCGAGGACGAGGTGATCCTCGTCGTGCAGGACGACGGGCCCGGGATCGCGCCGGAGCTGCGCGAGCGGCTGTTCGAGCGGTTCGTGCGCGGCAGCGGCGACGGCGGCCCGAGCGGCTCCGGCCTCGGCCTCTCGATCGTGCGCGCCGTCGCGCGCTCGCACGGCGGCGACGTGACGGTCGACGAGACGCCCGGCGGCGGCGCCCGCTTCACGGTGCGGCTGCCGGCGCTCAAGCAGCCGGCAGTCGCCTAGAAGCGGTCGCTCAGACCTCTACGACGACTGGCAAGACCATCGGCCGGCGCTTCAGCTTGTCGTAGACGAAGGCGGCGAGGTCGTCGTGGAGCTGCTGCTGCAGCAGGTCGACCTCGCGCACTCTGTCTCTCGCGGCCTGCGCGAGCGAGTCCTCGATCGCGCCGCGGATCTCCTCGATCAGCTCGTCGGCCTCGGCGACGAACGGCACGCCGCGGAAGATCACCTCGGGCGGCACGACCGACTGGCCGTCCTGCTCGGAGATCGTCGCGACGACGATGAAGATGCCGTCGGCCGACAGCATTCTGCGGTCGCGCAGCGCGACGTCGGCCGGATCGCCGATGTCGACGCCGTCGACGAAGATCATTCCCGACTGGACCTTGTCGCCCCAGCGGGCGCCGCGCTCGCTGATCTCCAGCGGCAGACCGTTCTCGCCCTGGAAGATCGCGTCGCTGTCGATCCCGACCGACTCGGCCAGCTGCGCGTGCAGGTGGATCCGCTTGAAGTCGCCGTGCATCGGCATCACGTATCTCGGCCGCGTCAGGTTGAGCATCAGCTTCATCTCCTCCTGATAGCCGTGGCCGGAGGCGTGCACAGGAGCGTCGGCGGTCGTGATCACGTCGCAGCCGATGTGGTAGAGCCGGTCGATCGTCTCGTTGACGGCGCGCTCGTTGCCGGGGATCGGCGTCGCCGAGAAGACGACGGTGTCGCCCTGGCGCAGCTTCACCTGGCGGTGGTCGTTGTGCGCCATCCGGCGCAGCGCCGACAGCGGCTCGCCCTGGGAGCCGGTCGAGATGATCACGACCCGCTCGTCGGGGAAGTCGTCGATCTCGCGCGGCTGGATCAGCATCCCCTCGGGGACCTCGATGTGGCCGAGCGAACGCCCGATGTTGACGTTCTTGCGCATCGAGCGGCCGACGAGCGCGACCTTGCGGCCGAGCGCGGCGGCGGCGTCGACGACCTGCTGGACGCGGTGGATGTTCGACGCGAAGCTGGTCACGACGATGCGGCCGTCACAGCGGCTGAAGACCTCTTCGAGGTGCGGGCCGACTCTCGACTCCGACGGCGAATAGCCCGGGCGGTCGGCGTTCGTCGAGTCGCCGCACAGCAGCAGCACGCCTTCTCTGCCGAGCTCCGCCAGACGCGCCATGTCGGCCGGGCGGCCGTCGACGGGCGTCTGGTCGAACTTGTAGTCGCCCGTTATCAGCACCGTCCCGACGTCGGTCGTGATCGCGACCGCGTTGGAGTCCGGGATCGAGTGCGTCATGTGGATCAGCTCGATGTCGAACGGACCGGCCTCGATCGTCTCGCCGTCCGGCACGTCCTCCAGCACGACGTCTCTGATGCGGTGCTCGTCGAGCTTGGAGCGCGCCATCGCCATCGCCAGCGGCCCACCGTAGACCGGCGGCGGGTTGTCGAGCCCCAGCTCACGCAGCACCCACGGGAGCGCGCCGAGATGGTCCTCGTGGCCGTGCGTGATGACGATCGCCTCGATGTCCTCGACGCGGCCTCTCAGGTAGGAGAAGTCGGGCAGGACGAGGTCGATGCCCATCTGCTCGGCGGTCGGGAAGCGCAGGCCGGTGTCGACGACGATGATGCGGTCGTCGTACTCGACGACCGTCATGTTCTTGCCGATCTCTCCCAGGCCGCCGAGCGGCAGGACGCGAAGCGTTCCGGAGCTCACGCGGAGGCCGTCGCCAGCAGCCCGTGGGACTCGAGCGCCCTGCGCACGATCGCCAACTCGTGCTCGTCGGCCTCGACCAGCGGCAGCCGCAGGCCCCCGACGGCGTGGCCGAGCAGGTTCAGCGCGGCCTTGACCGGAATCGGGTTGGTCGTCGCGCCCATCGCCGCGTAGACGTCCTGCAACGAGGCGTCGATCGTGCGGCGGTTGTCGGGCTCGTCGACCATCCGGCGCATCTGCTCGCCGACGACGTGGCTGGCGACGAGGATGCCGCCGGCGCCGCCGAGGTCGAGCACGTCGGCGAGCATGTCGTCGTTGCCGGCGTACAGCTCGAGGCCGTCGACCGGCGCGAGGTTGTCCGGGTTGGCCTGCTTGACCGCGGTCACGTTGTCGATCTGCGCCAGCTCGGCGAGCAGGTCGTTGGGCATGTCGGTGCCCGTGCGCGCGGGGATGTTGTAGAGCACGATCGGCTTGTCGGTCGCCTTCGCGACCTCCTCGAAGTGCCGCACGATCCCGCGCCGGTTGGGGCGGTTGTAGTACGGCGTCACGTGCAGCAGCGCGTCGGCGCCCAGCTCGGTCGCCTTCTCGGTCAGATGGACCGCGTGACGCGTGTCGTTGGAGCCGACGCCGGCGACGACGGTCGCGCGGCCCTTCAGCTCGGCGACGACCAGCTCGATGACGCGCAGATGCTCCACGTCGGTGAGCGTGGTGGCCTCCCCCGTCGTGCCGCAGACGACGAGGCCGTCCGACCCGTGCGCGACGAGGTGGTTCGCGAGGCGAACGGTGCCGTCCTCGTCGACGCGCAGCTGCGCGTCGAACGGAGTCACCATCGCAGTGAGAATTGCTCCCAGCCCTGACATTCGCCGATCATTATCGCAAGGAGGGCGACAGGACGCCCCGCCGTCCTCGCGACACCCGGCCGCGCGGGGTCGCCGCCGCGCCGCCAACGGTCAGCGGCGCAGTGCGTCGGTGAAGCGGCGCGGGACGCGAGGGCTGCCGATCCGCCCCTCCTCCCACAGCGAGATCACGACCAGCTCGCCGCCGTCGCGGTCGCGGCGGCAGACGAAGACGAGGTCACGGTCGACGAGGTCGCGCACGTAGACGGAGCCGCGTGCGCCGCTGGCACCGGCGGGCGGCTGGTCGCTCCAGCGCCCGGCCGCCCAGGCGCGGCTGACGCGCCCGGAGATCTCCGGTCTGGGGTCGAGCGCGCCGCTGCGCGCGGCGACGCGCTGGCGGAAGCGCTCGACGGCATGGTCGGTGACGGCGACGAGGATGCTCACGCCGCTGACGGTAGCGCGCTACTCCGTCGCGCCGACGACCCGCTCGACGGCGACGCCGGTCGCGCGCTCGATGCGGCCGGGAACGTCGAGCGCCAGCCAGCGCGAGCGGCCGAGCGGCAGCGTGCTGAGCACGACCTCGTCGTACTCGCGCGGATCCCACGCCGCCGCGACGGCGTCGACCGGGTCGGCCTCGCCGAGCTGGCCGGCGACGTCGAGGCCGCGGGAGCGCAGCTGCTCGACGGCGCGCAGCAGCCGCAGCGGCGCGTCGGGATCGGCGCCGGGCAGCAGCAGCGTGAACTCGGCAGGGCCGCGCGCCGCGCGCGCCTCCAAGGCGCTGCGCAGCGTCGGCGAGACCGCCGTGCGGCCGGCTACGACCAGGATGTGTCGGGTGTGCTCGCGCAGCGTCGACCCCTCCGGTGCCCAGCGTACCGGGAACCGGAGGATAGCGTCGGCGGCGTGCCTAGAGCAGGTGCTCGAGCCCGACGAGCGGGCTCTGCTCGATCGCGGCGACTCTGCGCACGGCGAGCAGCACGCCCGGCATGAACGAGACGCGGTCGACCGTGTCGTGGCGGATCGTCAGCGTCTGCCCGAGGTCGCCGAGGATGACCTCCTGGTTGGCGACCATGCCCGGCAGGCGGACGGAGTGGATCGGCGGCGCCGTCCCCCCCGTCGCGGCCGCCATCAGCTCGGCCGTGCGCGCCGCCGTGCCGCTAGGCGCGTCGAGCTTTCTGTCGTGGTGCAGCTCGATGATCTCGGCCTTCGCCATGTGTCTGGCGGCCTCGGCGGCGAACTTCATCATCAGCACGGCGCCGATCGCGAAGTTCGGGGCGTAGAAGACGTTCGCGCCCGTCGCCTCGCGCAGCGGCGCGATGTCGAAGCCCGTCGTCCCGATCACGACGTGGACGCCGGCGGCGACGCATTCGAGCGCGTTCGCCAGCGCCGTGTCGGGGCGCGTGAAGTCGACGACGACGTCGGCCTCGCCGAGCACGTCGGCGAGGCTCGTGCCGAGCGCCGGGTCGGCGCGCCCGGTCAGGACCATGTCGTCGGCGCCCTCGACGGCGTCGCAGACGGTCGACCCCATGCGGCCGGCGGCGCCGGCGACAGCGACTCTGATCACTTCTCTAGGCCCCCACTGGTTGCGGTGCGAGCGGACCGAGCGCCGCTCTGAAGAGGTCCTCGTCCGGCCCGATGCCGCCGGTCGAGAGCTTGGCGGGGTCGAACAGCTCGCTCGCCATCTCGGCGAGGTCGTCGAGCGAGACCGCATCGATCCGCGCGACGATCTCGTCGAGCGACAGCAGCGGCATCCCGCTCAGCACGGCCGACCCGAGCCGGTTCATGCGTGACCCGGTCGACTCCAGCGACAGCACGACGCGGCCCTTCAGGTTCTCCTTCGCCCGCAACAGCTCGTCGGCTGTCCCCGGCTCGCGCTGCAGCCGCTCCAGCTCTCTCGCGACGACTTCCAGCGCGGGCGCGAGGTTGTCGCTGCGCGTGCCGACGTAGAGGCCGATCTGCCCCGTGTCGGAGAACTGGCCGGTGAAGGAGTAGACCGAGTACGCCAGGCCGCGCTTCTCGCGCACCTCCTGGAAGAGGCGCGAGGAAGAGGTCCCGCCGAAGAGCGTGTCGAGCACGCGCAGCGCGTAGCGACGGTCGTCGTCGCGCGGGATCCCCGGGCCGCCGAGGCAGACGTGGTACTGCTCGGTGTCCTTGCGCTCGAACAGCACCCGCGGAGTCAGCACGCTCGGCGCCGGCTGCGGCGTCGGCGCGTCGGCGCTGCGGCCGCCGTTGGGCACGCGCGTGCGCGCCAGCTCGACGAGCGCCTCATGGTCGACCGCGCCGGCCGCCGCGATCACGACGTTGGAGGCGACATAGCGGCTGTCGTGGAAGGCGCGGATGCCGTCGACCGGCGTTCTCGCGACGACCTCGGACGAGCCGATGATCGAACGGCCGAGCGGGTGGTCGCCGAAGACGGCCTCGCCGAGCACGTCGAAGACCTTGTCCTGCGGGTCGTCCTCGTACATCGCGATCTCTTCGAGGATCACCTCGCGCTCGCTGTCGATGTCGTCGAAGCGCGGTCTGAAGACCATGTCGCTCATGACGTCGAAGGCAAGGTCGAAGTGCTCGTCGATCACGCGCGAGTAGACGGAGGTCGTCTCCTTGCCCGTGCCGGCGTTCAGCTCCGCCCCCATGCCGTCGAAGATCTGGTCGATCTCGAGCGACTCGTATCTGGCCGTGCCCTTGAAGAGCAGGTGCTCGATCAGGTGCGAGAGGCCCGCTTGCGCGTCATCCTCGCCCCGCGAGCCGGTCCCGATCCAGTAGCCCAGCGAGACGGACCGGACGGAGGGCATGCCCTCCGTCACGATCCGAACGCCGGATTCCAGCTCGGTGATTCTGTGGTCAGCCACGGTCCGGATCGCGGTCACGGCCGCCGCGGCCGCCACGGCCACCGCGATCGTCGCGCCCGCGTCCGCCGCGGTCACCGCCGCCGCGACGCGCGCCGCGGTCGGAGCGCTCGCGCGGACCGCGGTCGCCGCCGCCACCGCCGTTGCCGGCGCTGGCCGCCGCCGCGGTGATCTCCTCGACGCTCTTGCCCGCGACGTCGGGATCGTCGGCGAGACGCAGGCCGATGCGGCCGCGCTCACGGTCGACCTCGAAGACGCGCACCTGGATCTCGTCGCCCTTGTTGAGGACGTCCTCGACCGTGTCGACGCGTCTGCCGGGCGAGATGTTCGAGATGTGCAGGAGGCCGTCGGTGCCCTTCGCCAGCTCGACGAAGGCGCCGAAGGTCGTCGTCTTGACGACTCTGCCGTTGAAGGAGTCGCCGATCTCGACTTCCTTGGTCATCGTGCGGATGCGCTCGGCGAGCGCGTCGCCCTGCTCGCCGTTCTGCGCGTAGACGAGCACCTGGCCCTCGTCGTTGACGTCGATCTGGGCGCTGAACTCCTCGGACAGGCCGCGGATCGTCTCGCCGCCCTTGCCGATCAGCAGGCCGATCTTGTCGGGGTCGATCTGGACGGTCGCGATCCGCGGCGCCCACTTCGACAGCTCCTCACGCGGCTCCGACAGCGCCTCGGCCATCTTGCCGAGGATGAAGGTGCGGCCTTCCTTCGCCTGGGCGAGCGCGTCGCGCAGGATGTCGAAGGTCACGCCCGTGATCTTGATGTCCATCTGGAGGGCGGTGATGCCCTCCGAGGTGCCGGCGACCTTGAAGTCCATGTCACCGAGGTGGTCCTCGATGCCGGCGATGTCGGAGAGCACGATGTAGTCGTCGCCCTCCTTGATCAGACCCATCGCGATGCCGGCGACCGGGCGCTTGAGCGGCACGCCCGCGTCCATCAGCGACAGCGAGGAGCCGCAGACCGACGCCATCGACGAGGAGCCGTTGGACTCGAGGATGTCTGACACGACGCGAACCGTGTAGGGGAACTCCTCCAGCGACGGGATCATCGGCACGAGCGCACGCTCGGCGAGCGCGCCGTGGCCGATGTCGCGGCGCTTGGGGCCGCGCATGAAGCCAGCTTCGCCGACCGAGAAGGGCGGGAAGTTGTAGTGGTGGAAGTAGTACTTTCTGGTTTCCAGACCGAGCGTGTCGAGGCGCATCTCCTCGCGCGTCGTGCCCAACGCCGCCGTCGACAGCGCCTGCGTCTGGCCGCGCGTGAAGAGCGCGGAGCCGTGCGTGCGCGGCGTGACGCCGACCTCGATCGTGATCGGACGGATCTCGTCCGCTCTGCGGCCGTCCGGACGCTTCTTCTTGACGGCGATCCGCTCGCGGATCAGCGACTTCTCGAGCTTGTCGAAGGCAAGCTGCACCTTCTGACGCGTCTCGGCGTCGTCCTCGTCGGCGGCGTATCTCGCGAACACCTCGGCCTCGACGGCCTTGGTCGCGTCCTGACGCTCGAGCTTGTCGACGACGGCGGTCGCTCTGTCGAGCTTTCTGCCGTGCGATCTCGTGAGCTGTCTCAGCAGTCTCTCGTCGACCTGCGGGACCTCGACCTCGGTCTTCGCCTTGCCGGCCTTTCTGGCCAGTTGCCACTGCAGTCTGCAGAGCTTCTTGATCGCGTCGTGGGCGATGTCGAGCGCGTCGAGGATCTCGGCCTCGGGGATCTCGTTGGCGCCCGCCTCGACCATCAGGATGGCCTCTTCGGTGCCCGCAACGATCAGGTCGAGATCAGTGTTCTCGAGCAGGTCCTCTTCGTTGGGGTTGACGACGAAGTTGCCGTCGACCTTGCCGATCCGGACCGCGCCGACGGGCGTCGGGAACGGGATGTCGGAGATCATCAGCGCCGCGGAGGCGCCGTTCATCGCGAGGATGTCGTACGAGTGCTCGTGGTCGACCGAGAGCGTCAGCGTGACGAGCTGCGTCTCACGGCGCCAGCCCTTCGGGAACAGCGGGCGGATCGGACGGTCGACCATGCGGGCGACGAGCGTCGCCTTCTCGCCGGCGCGACCTTCGCGCTTGAAGAACGAGCCGGGGATCTTGCCCGCGGCGTACATGCGCTCTTCGACGTCAACCGTGAGGGGAAGGAAGTCGACGTCGCGGAGGTTGCCCGCGGTCGCCGTCGACAGGACCATCGTGTCGCCCGAGCGGACGACGACTGCGCCAGAGGCCTGCTTGGCCATGCGACCTGTCTCGAACGAGATCTCCTTACCGGCGATCTCGACGGAAAGCCGCGTAACGGCGTCAGACATATGTGTGTTTTCCCTTCTGCTCCGCCGTTCGGTAGGCGGAGAGCTTGCGCTTTTTCTTTACGGAACTCACCCATCGTAGCGATCCCCTCGCAAAACGCCTGCGTAACTCGGATATGACCGTCCATCTCCTGACGCGCGAGCAGACGCTTCCCGGCTCCCCTGACACCGTCTTTCCCTTCTTCGGCGCCGCGCGCAACCTCGAGGCGATCACGCCGGCCTGGCTCGGCTTCCGCGTGCTGACGCCGGAGCCGATCGAGATGGGCGCGGGAACGCTGATCGACTACCGCCTGCGCCTGCACGGGATTCCGTTGCGCTGGCGCACCCGGATCGAGACATGGGAGCCCGGCCGGCGCTTCGTCGACGCGCAGGTGAGCGGCCCCTACGCGCTCTGGCACCACACGCACGAGTTCGCCGAGGATCCCGCCAGGCCCGGCTGGACGACGATGCGCGACACCGTCCGCTACGCGCTGCCGCTCGGCCCGCTCGGCGAGCTGGCGCACCGGCTCCTGGTCAGACGCGACCTCGACCGCATCTTCGACCACCGCGCGACGGCGGTCGCCGCTCAGCTGAGCCGTGCGAGCAGCTCGTCGCTCGGCAGCCCCGGATAGGGAACGCCTGAGAGGAACAGCGTCGGCGTCGTCACGACGCCGGCACGCACGCCGCTGGAGAAGTCGCGCCTGACGCGCGCGATCGTCGCGTCCGAGCGGCGGTCGGCGTCGAACCGCTCGACGTCGAGGCCGAGTCGCTCGGCGCGGGCCCACAGGTGCGGGTCCTCGAGCCGGCCCTGGTCGGCGAACAGCGCCGCGTGCATCTCCCAGAAGCGGCCCTGCAGCGCCGCCGCCTCGGCGGCGCAGGCGGCCGCCCAGGCGCGCGGGTGCTTGGACTTGACAGGAAAGT
This sequence comes from Conexibacter stalactiti, assembly GCF_033542075.1. Lineage (NCBI taxonomy): Bacteria > Bacillati > Actinomycetota > Thermoleophilia > Solirubrobacterales > Conexibacteraceae > Conexibacter > Conexibacter stalactiti. The sequence continues at coordinate 6,693 of NZ_JAWSTH010000032.1, read as the reverse complement.
GGCGAAAGACCCGCCGCGCACCGTGCTCACGCAGACGCGCTTCGAGCACCGCGCAGTAGGGGCACTCGTAGTCGGCGTAGACGATCGCCAGCGGCTTGGCGTCCGGCCCGTCGAGATGGTCGTCGGGCTGCGGCGGCGGCAAAGGCGCGCTGCCGAGCGATTCGGTCATCGGCGCCTCACGGCGCGCCCGCTCAGGCCGCGAGGCCGTCGAAGATCAGGTTGGCGCCCGGCAGGTCGCCCGGGGAGGGTGCCTGGTAGCTCCAGGTGATCGTGCCGTCGGGGCCGACGATCACCAGAGCGCGCTGCGGGAAGCCGCCCTCGTGCAGGACGCCGAAGGCCGCGCAGGTCGCGCCCTTCGGCTCGAAGTCCGACAGCTGCTCGATCGTGACGCCGAGCTTCTCCTTGAACGCTCTCTGCGTCCAGGAGGAGTCGCAGGAGACGCCGTAGAGCGTCGCCCCCTGCGCGGTGAACTGGTCCAGAACCTCTTCGTAGAGGTTGAGCTGGTCCGTGCAGACCGGGCTGAACGCGAACGGGTAGAAGACCAGGACGGTCGTTCTGCCCTTGAGGTCGTCCTGGGTGAACGCCTCGCCGTCCTCGCGCTGGAGCTTGAACTCCGGCGCGGGCGTGCCCGGCTGCAGGACGCTCACTTGCGCAGACCGAGCTCTCTCACGAGCGCGCGGTACCCGTTGAGGTCCTTGCGCTGGAGATAGTTGAGGAAACGGCGGCGACGGCCGACGAGCATGAGCAGGCCGCGCCGAGAGTGGTGGTCCTTCTTGTGGGTGCGCAGATGCTCGGTGAGGTCGTTGATGCGCTCGGTCAGCATCGCGATCTGGACTTCGGCCGCGCCGGTGTCCTTCTCGTCTCTGCCGAACTTCGCGATCAGCTCTTGCTTGCGCTCGCTGGAAAGGGTCGTCATCGGCCGGGCATCGTAGCAGGATCGCCTGCACAGACCCCGCGCGCCGCGGCGACGTCGAGGTGCATCTGCTCGATCAGCGCCTCCGCCGAGTCGAACCGCTGCTCGCCGCGGAGGCGGCGCAGGAACTCGACGGTGAGGCGGCGTCCGTAGAGGTCGCCGTCGAAGTCGAGCACGAACGCCTCGATCAGCAGCCCGAGGCCGGTCTCGAAGGTCGGGCGCACGCCGACGTTGGTCGCCGCGCAGCGCGTGCCCTCCTCCCCCTCCCACGACACGCGCGTCGCGTAGACGCCGTTGCCGGGGCAGACGAGCTCCGGGTCGGGGACGAGGTTGGCGGTCGGGAAGCCGAGCTCGCGGCCGCGCTTCTCGCCGTGCTCGACCGTGCCGGTTATGCGGAAGGGGGCGCCCAGCAGCGCCGCGGCGCGTTCGACCTCGCCGGCCTGCACCAAGCCGCGCACATGCGAGGACGAGACGATCTCGCCGTCGGCCTCCACGAGCGGCACGACGCGCGCCTCGAAACGCCCGTCGGCGCGCAGCAGCGACGTGTCGCCGGCAGCGCCGTGCCCGAAGCGGAAGTTGTCGCCGACGGCGACGTGCGTGGCGCCCAGCGTGCCGACGAGCACGTCGTCGACGAACTCCTGCGCGCTCTGGTGCGCGAATGCCGCGTCGAACGGGACGACGACCAGCTCCTGTACGCCCAGACGCGCGACCAGCTCGGCCTTCACGTCGAGGCTGGTGAGCAGCTTCGGCGCCATCTCGGGCCGCACGACCGCGAGCGGGTGCGGTTCGAACGTCAGGACCGTGTCGCTTCCCGCGATGACAGCGCGGTGACCGAGGTGAACGCCGTCGAACTCTCCGACGGCGACGCGCCGGGGCCGCGGCGCGACGTCGGGCAGCCAGGTGATCTGCATGCGCCGGAAGAGTAGTCAAGCATCCGCCGCGGGGCGCCTCCCGTGCCACCTACGCGCTGGGCACCCCCCAGCACGGCGCGGCTGTGAGAAGGCTGGGAGCTAGCCTCGGAGACCGACGACCGGCTTCAGCAGCGGCGCGCCGTCCTCGCCGAGGCGCGGCTCGGCGATCGCGATCAGGCCGTGCTCGTCGGTCAGGCGGGTGAAGCCCTCTTCCGCTCCTGTGGCGGGCACCGCGACGCCGTGGCCGGCCCTGCGGGCCTCCTCGTCGTCCAGTTGCCGCTCCGGCAGGAAGGCGAGCACATCCCCGAGCGGCACGATCCGCTCCGGATCGGCGTCGGCGACGTCGAAGGGGCCGATCGCGGTGCGGCGCAGCTGCTCGCAGTAGGCGTCGCCGAGGTCGGCGACGAGGCTGCGCACGTACGTGCCGGAGGAGCAGCGGATCGCGAAGCCGCGGCGGGCGCCGTCGTGCCACTGCTCGCTGAACTCGTGCACCATCACCTCGCGCTCGGGCAGCTCGACGTGCTCGCCGCGGCGGGCCTTCGCGTAGGCGCGCTCGCCGTCGACTCTGAGCGCCGAGTAGGCCGGCGGGCGCTGGCGCACCAGCCCGGTCGGCAGCGTCAGCTCCCCTTCCGGCACGACGCCGGTCTCTGTGACCTCGCCGTCGCTGTCGCCGGTCGTCGAGGTCGCGCCGAAGCGGGCGATCGTCTCGTAGCGCTTCTCCAGCCCCATCAGGAATCGCTGCGCGCGGGTGCCGCGGCCGGTCAGCACGAGCAGCAGGCCGGTCGCGAACGGGTCGAGCGTGCCGGCGTGGCCGACTCTCGTCTTGCGCGGCAGCTCGCGCCGCACGCGGTAGACGATGTCGTGCGAGGTCACCCCCGCGGGCTTGTCGTAGAGGATCACGCCATCCACAGGCGTGAGGGGTCTCGCCCCGGTGCTCATCGCGCTGGCTTGCCCTCGTCGCGCCTGGCGGCGTCCTCGATCCTCGAAAGGCTGGCGCCTTCCTTCGGATCTGCGTCCTTGCCAGCCACGACGATCGCTGCGCCAGTCAGAGCTGCCTGGCGACCTCGTCGCGCAGGAACGCGACGAGTTCCTCCCACGGCAGGTCGGTCGAGAACCCGGCCGCCTGGCGGTGGCCGCCGCCGCCCTGCATGCGGGCGATCGCGGAGACGTCGACGCGGTGGTCGCTGGCGCGCAGCGAGACCTTTCTGAGGCCCTCCTGGCCGGGCCCGAGGCGGTCGCGCACGAGCGCGGCGACTGCCGTCCCCTCGACCGAGCGGAGGTGGTCGATGACGCCCTCGGAGTAGTTCTCCTCGGCGCCGGTCGCGCGGTAGTCCTCGACCGTCAGTCTCGTCGCCGTCAGGCGGCCGCCGTCGTAACGCTCGACCTGCGCGAGGCCGCGCGCCAGCAGCGCCAGCTTCGCGTAGGGAATCCCCTCGTAGATGCGGCGATAGATGTCGTGCACGTCGACGCCGGCGTCGATCAGCTCGGCGGCCATCACGTGGGCGCGCGTGCCGGTGTTCTCGTACATGAACTTGCCGGTGTCGGTGACGAGGCCGACGTACAGCGCCTCAGCGATCGAGGTGGTCGCCTCGACCTCAAGTCCCCGCATCAGGTCCCAGACGATCTCGGCCGTGCACGACGCCTCCGGGACGACGTGGTTGACCGTCCCGAAGTGGGTGTTGTCGTGGTGGTGGTCGACGTTGAGGATGTGCGCGCCCTCGAACTTCAGGGCGTCGGCCGGATTGCGGTCGATGTTGCCGCAGTCGAGGAAGACGATCGTGCGCTCCTCGATGTCGGCCGGCGGGACCGAGACGAGGCCGTCGAGGGAGAAGAAGCGGTACTCGTACGGCAGCGGGAACTCGTCGGCGTCCATGAACATGATCGAGTCCTTGCCGGCCGCGACGAGGATCTGGTGCATCGCGACGAGCGAGCCGAGCGCGTCGCCGTCCGGGTGCTCGTGCGTGCCGAGCAGGAACTTCTCCGCGCCGCGGATCTCGTCGAGCACCTGCGAGCGCGTCGCGCGCTTGCCGTTGGTGCCGGCGCTCGTCACGCGTCTTCCTCGTGCTGCGAGTCGTCCATCCGAGCGGCGTCGCCGGCGACCTCGTCGCGCTCGGCCGGCGGCAGGTCTCTCAGCAGCTCGTTGATCCGCAGCCCTCTGTCGACGGAGTCGTCGTAGGCGAAGGTGATCTCCGGCGTGTACTTCATCCGCACCGCCGCGGCGACCTTGCGCTGCAGGAAGCCCTGCGCCGAGCGCAGCCCTTCCAGCCCCGCCGCGCGGGCCTCCTCGTCGCCGAGGATGCTCACGTAGACGCGAGCGTGTCGGAGGTCTGAGCTTGTTCTCACGGCTGTCACGGTGACGAACCCGACGCGCGGATCCTTCAGTTCCTGCGTGATCGCGTCGCTCAAGACGGCACGCACCGCCTCGTCGACACGTCGGATTCGACTTCCGCTCATCCTATCCCTCCACGCAGGTCCTCGACCGAGGCGACGTGGCGCTCGACGCTCACGCCCTGTGGCAGCTGGTCGTCGAGCCAGTTCTGCACTCTGTCGGCCGCCGCGTCGAGGACCGGCAGCGAGCCGCCGGTCAGCGCCACGGTCAGCTCAGCTCGCTGCCACAGGTCTTGATGGCCGGTCTCCGAGACCGCGCAGCCGAGGCGCTGGTGGAGCTGCGCCTTCAACGACGACAGCTCCTTGCGCTTCGACTTCAGGCTCCCGGCCTCCGGGAAATGCACGTCGATCACCAGCACGGCGACGAAGCCGCCTGCCATCTCAGGCCAGCTCGCGCTCGACCTTGCGCGTCGTGTACGCCTCGAGCACGTCGCCTTCCTTGACGTCGGCGAAGTCTCTCAGCACGATGCCGCACTCGAACCCGGCCGCGACCTCTCTGACGTCCTCGTTGAAGCGCTTCAGCGACGCGATCTCGCCGTCGTAGACGACCGTGCCGTCACGCACCAGGCGCACTCTCGCGCCGCGCGTGACTCTGCCGTCGGTGACGTAGGAACCGGCGATGACGCCGATTCTCGAGGCGCGGAAGATCGCGCGGACCTCGATCGTGGCGATCTGGTCCTCGACCTCCTCCGGCTCCAGCATGCCCTCCATCGCCGCGCGCAGCTCCTCGATCGCGCGGTAGATGACGGCGTAGGAGCGGATCTCGACGCCCTCGCGGTCGGCGACGCGCGCCGCGTCACCGATCGGACGGACGTTGAAGGCGAGCACGACGCCGTCGGAGGCCGCCGCGAGCATCACGTCGGACTCGTTGACGCCGCCGACGCCGCGGTGCACGACGTTGACGGAGATCTCGTCCTGCGGCAGCTTCGCGATCTCGTCCTCGATCGCCTCGAGCGAACCGGCCACGTCGGCCTTCAGCACGAGGTTGAGCTCCTGCAGCTCGCTCTTGAAGATGTCCTCGAGCGTGATGCGCTTGCCGGAGCGACGGGCGCGCGCCTCGGTCTTGAGGCGGTTCGCGCGCTCGCCGGCGAGCTGACGGGCCTTGCGGTCGTTCTCGACGACGCGCACCAGCTCGCCCGCCTCCGGGACGGAGTCGAAGCCGAGGATCTCGACCGGCTCACCTGGCAGCGCTCTCTTGACGCGCTGGCCGAGGAAGTCGTTCATCGCGCGGACCTTGCCCCAGTGCGGGCCGGCGAACAGCGCGTCGCCGACGTGCAGCGTGCCGCGCTGGATCAGCACGGTCGCCACGGCGCCGCGGCCCGGGTCGAGCTTCGACTCGATCACGATGCCCGACGCCTCGGCGTTCGGGTTCGCGCGCAGCTCCTCGACCTCGGACATCACGAGGATCGTGTCGAGCAGGTTGTCGAGGCCTCTCTTCGTCTTCGCGGAGACGTCGACGAACTCGGTCTCGCCGCCCCACTCGACCGGCTGCAGGCCCAGCTGCGTCATCTCGGTGCGGACGCGGTCGGGCTGCGCGCCCTCCTTGTCGATCTTGTTGACGGCGACGAGGATCGGCACTCTCGCGGCCTTCGCGTGGTCGACCGCCTCCTGCGTCTGCGGCTTCACGCCGTCGTCGGCCGCCACCACGATCACCGCGATGTCGGTCGCCTTCGCGCCGCGGGCACGCATGGCGGTGAACGCCTCGTGGCCCGGGGTGTCGAGGAAGGTGACCTCTCTGTCGGAGTGGTGCACCTGGTAGGCGCCGATGTGCTGGGTGATGCCGCCGGCCTCGCCCGCGGTCACCTCGGTGTCGCGGATCGCGTCGAGCAGCGACGTCTTGCCGTGGTCGACGTGACCCATGATCGTGACGACCGGGGCGCGCTCGACGAGCTCCTCGTCGGAGTCGTCGTAGACCGGCTCGGCGTCGACGTCGTCGGCCGCGTGGACGACCTCGGCCGTGCGGTCGAACTCGCTCGCGAGCATCTCGATCGCGTCGTCGGAGAGCGTCTGCGTCAGCGTCGCCATCTCGCCGAGCTGCATCAGCTTCTTGATGATCTCGGGGACCGGGATGTCGAGGTACTCGGCGACGTCTCTGACGGTCGCGCCGGAGGCGATTCTGACGTGCGCGGGACCGGTCGAGACTCTCGTCTCCAGCGGAGCCGGCTCTTCGTACGTGCCGCGACGGCGACGGCCACGGCGCTGACGGCGCGGCGGCTGGTTCTGCGGGCCGCCGCCCGGCGTGCGGCGCGAGGCCTGCGAGTCGATCACGACGCGACGGCGACCGCCGCCGGCACCGGGCGCGCCGGTGCCGAGCGAGTCGCGCGTCGGGCGCTGTCTCGGCTCGTTCGGGTTGGGGGCGTCGCTGCGCTGCGGGCCGTCACCGGGACGCTGGCCGCCGCGCGGACCGCCGGGGCCGCCCGGGCCGCCGGGACGCTGACCGCCGCGGGGGCCGCCAGGTCCGCCGGGACCGCCGGGACGCTG
>NZ_JAWSTH010000031.1:0-61842 GCF_033542075.1 Conexibacter stalactiti | reverse complement strand
CTCCGACTTCCGAGCGCGCCGCGCGCCGGGTGGCCGGCGGCGACGATCAGCAGGCGGCCGCGCTCGGGCACCAGCCGCGCCGGTCGCACGCGGGCCGCGGCTGCCGCCGCGATCGCGTCGGGCCGCTCCAGCCGGACGCTCGTCAGCTGTTCGATCGCGATGCTCATCAGTTCTCCACGAAGTAGCTGCCGGTGCCCTGCCCGCTGCTGAAGTAGCGGCTCGTGACCGTCTTCTTGCGCGTGAAGAAGTCGACCGCGTCGGGGCCGTGCGCGTGCAGGTCGCCGAGGAACGAGTCCTTCCAGCCGGAGAAGGGGAAGAAGGCGACCGGCGCCGCGACGCCGATGTTGACGCCGATCATCCCCGCCTCGACGTCGTGGCGATAGCGGCGGACCGCCGGCGCCGACTCGGTGAAGATCGAGGTGCCGTTGCCGAAGCGGCTGCCGTTGACGATCGCGATCGCCTCGTCGAGCGTCTCGGCCCGCATGATCGCGAGCACCGGCCCGAACACCTCCTCCTGCGCGATCGCCATCCGCGGCGTCACGTCGGTGAGGATCGTCGGGCCGACGAAGGCGCCGCCCGCCGGCAGGTCCTCGCCGGTGGCGCGCCCGTCGACGACGACCGTCGCGCCGTCGGCGACCGCTCTGTCGACCCAGTCGACGATGCGGTCGCGCGCCTCGCAGGAGACGACGGGGCCGACGTCGCTCGCGCTGTCGGCGCCGTCGCCGACCTGGAGCGCGCGCGTCGCCGCCGTCAGCGGCTCCAGCAGGCGCTCGTGCGCCTCGCCGACGGTCACGACCGCCGAGCCGGCCATGCAGCGCTGGCCGGCGGCGCCGAAGGCCGAGCCGATCAGGCCGGCGACCGTCTTGTCGATCACCGCGTCGGGCATCACGACCATGTGGTTCTTCGCTCCGCCGAGCGCCTGCACGCGCTTGCCGGAGCGCGCGGCGCGCTCGTAGACGAGCTTGGCGACCGGTGCGGAGCCGACGAACGAGATCGCGTCGACGCCGGGATGGTCGAGCAGCGACTCGACGACCTCGCGGCCGCCGTTGACGAGGTTGACGACGCCCGGCGGCAGCTCCAGCTCGTGCAGCAGCTCGAAGACGATCTGCTGCGTCAGCGGCACCTGCTCGGAGGGCTTGAGCACGAACGTGTTGCCGCAGCCGATCGCGAACGGCAGGAACCAGAACGGCACCATCATCGGGAAGTTGAACGGCGCGATCGCGGCGCAGACGCCGACCGGCTGGCGCACCGTCTCGGCGTCGATCCCGCGCGAGACGTCCTCCAGGATCCGTCCCTGCATCGTCGTCGGGATCGCGCAGGCGGCCTCGACCATCTCGATCGCGCGGCCGATCTCGGCGCGCGCGTCGATCAGCGTCTTGCCCATCTCGCGCGTGACCGAGGCGGCCAGCTCGTCGGTGCGTGCGACCAGCAGCTCGCGCAGCTTGAAGAGGCGCCGCGCGCGCTCGATCACGTTGACGTCGCGCCAGGCTGGCAGCGCCGCGCGCGCCGCGCTCACCGCCGCGTCCACGTCGGCGGCGAGCGACAGCGGGACACGCGCGAGCAGCTCGCCGCTGGCGGGGTTGGTGACGTCGAGCGCCTCCGTCGCGGCGGGCGGGGTCCACGCGCCGCCGACGTAGTTGTCGAGCGTGCGCACGTCGGTGGGGGTGCTCGTCACGAGCGGTGCTCCTTCGGGATCGGGAGGTCGGTGGTGGCGCCGTCGGCGCGCGTCCATGCGAGCGCCGGGTCGTCCTGGAAGGCCCAGGTCCGGACCGGCCCGGCCATCACGTTGAGGTAGTAGAGGGCGACGCCGGGCGGCGCGGCGACGGCGTGGTAGCCGCGCGGCACCAGCACCAGCTCGCGGTCGGAGAAGGCGACCGTCTCGTCGAGCGTGCGGTCGTCGCTGTAGACGCGCTGGATGCCGAAGCCGTCGGCCGGCGTGACGCGGTGGTAGTAGGTCTCCTCCAGCAGGCACTCGTCCGGCAGCGCGTCGCGGTCGTGCTTGTGCGGCGGGTAGCTCGACCAGTTGCCCGACGGCGTGATCACCTCGGTCACGAGCAGGCTCTCGGCCGCGTCGGAGACCATCAGCACGTCATGGACGGTGCGCTCGTGGCGGTCGTAGCCGCGCGTCGTCGCCGGCACGTCGGCGGCGGCGATCCGCCTTGCGGGGACGCCGCCGTTCGGGGCTGGGGCGAAGCAGAGGCCGACCTCGGCGCCGTCGCCGGCGCCCTCGACCGCGAAGCGGCCGCCGGGCGGCAGGTAGACGGCGTCGGGCGTGCCGGAGAAGGGGTCGGGGCGGCCGCCGACGTCGCGCCACTCGCCGTCCCGCGAGCGGATGTGGACGTGGCCGGCGATCACGACGATGCAGCACTCGCGCCCGTCGCTGTCGCGCTCGGCGACCTGGCCCGGTCTCAGCGTCAGCGCCTCGAAGCCGACGTACGACCAGCCGGCCGAGGCTGGCGTGACGGTGATGAAGGCGCCGTCGGCGGCCGGTTGCGCGGCTGGGCGGACGCGGATCTCACTGCTCATCGATCGGGCTCTCCAGGTGGATGCGCTGACGGGTGCGGTCCTGCTCGTACTGCGCGCGCGCCGCGCGCACCTCGGCGCGCTCGGAGACGGCCGCGACCGGCACGTCCCACCAGCTGTCGTAGCCGCCGACGTTGCCGTAGCGGCCGACCTCGACGTGGATCGCGACGGGGCCGTCGGCGCCGGCGGCCGCGGCCAGCGCGGCGCGCAGCTGCTCCGCGGTCGCGACGCGCGTGACGGGGACGCCGAGCGATGCGACGTTGGCGGCGAGGTCGAGCGGCAGCGGTGCGGGGGCGGCGTCGCTGCCATCGGCGAGCGCGTCGCCGCTCGGCGCGTCGAGGACAGGCGGGCCATCGTCGGACTCGCGCCGGTGATGGGTGCCGAAGCCGGCGATCCCGACCGAGCGCGACAGCGCGCCGATCGAGGCGTAGCCGTGGTTCTGCACGAGCACGAGCACGATTCGCGCGCCGGTCGCCACCGCGGTCACCAGCTCGCCGGAGAGCATCAGGTAGGAGCCGTCGCCGACGAGCACGAAGACCGGCCGCTCCGGCGCGGCCAGCTTGACGCCGATCCCGCCGGGGATCTCGTAGCCCATGCACGAGTAGCCGTACTCGACGTGGTAGCCCTTGCCGAGCGGGTCGCGGGCGCGCCACAGCTTGTGCAGGTCGCCCGGCATCGAGCCGGCCGCCTGCACGACGACGCCGTCGCGGCCGGCGGCGTCGTTGACGGCGCCGATCACGGTCGCCTGGTGCAGGCCGCCGTCGGCGCGCGGCGCGACCAGCCGCGGGACCTCCTCCTCCCACGCCGCCCGCTCGCGCTCGCCGCGGTCGCTCCAGGCGGCGTCGGCGCGGTGATCGCCGAGCGCGGCGGCGAGCGCCTCCAGCGTCGTGCGCGCGTCGCCGACGAGCTGCAGCCCGGCGTGCTTGGCGGCGTCGAAGGCGCAGACGTTGACGTTGACGAAGCGGACGTCCGGGTCCTGGAAGGCCGTCTTCGACGAGGTCGTGAAGTCGCTCCAGCGCGTGCCGATCCCGAGCACGAGGTCGGCGTCGGCGGCGAGCCGGTTGGCGGCGGCCGAGCCGGTCGCGCCGATCGCGCCGAGCGCCCCGACGTGATCGGAGGGCAGCGCGCCGCGGCCGGCGTGCGTCTCGCCGACGGGGATCCCAGTCTCCGTGACGAACGCGCGCAACGCGGCGGTCGCGTGCGAGTAGATCACGCCGCCGCCGGCGACGATCAGCGGCCGCTTCGCGGCACGGATCAGCTCGACCGCGCGCGCGAGCCCCTCGGGGGCGGGCGGCTGGCGCTGCATCAGCCAGGTGCGCGGCGCCAGGAACGCCTGCGGCACCTCGACGACCTCGGTCTGCACGTCCTCCGGCAGCGCCAGCGTGACCGCGCCGGTCTCGGCCGGATCGGTCAGGATCCGCATCGCCTCCAGCGCCGCCGGCACGAGCTGCTCGGGGCGCACGATGCGGTCGAAGTAGACCGAGACCGGCCGCAGCGCGTCGTTGACCGAGACGGTGCCGTCGTCGCGCCGTTCGAGCTGCTGGAGGACCGGGTGCGGGACGCGCGTCGCGAATGTGTCGCCCGGCAGCAGCAGCACCGGCAGGCGGTTGATCGTCGCCAGCGCCGCGCCGGTGACCATGTTGGTCGCGCCCGGCCCGACCGAGGTCGTGACGGCGTAGGTCGCCAGGCGATCGCGCTGGCGCGCGAAGCCGGCCGCCTGGTGGACCATCGCCTGCTCGTTGAAGCCGGGGTGGTACGGGAAGTCGTCGCGGCTGGCCAGCAGCGCCTCGCCGAGGCCGGCGACGTTGCCATGGCCGAAGATCCCCAGGCAGCCGGCGAAGAACGGCGTGCGCACGCCGTCGCGCTCGACCTGCTGCGCGGCGAGGAAGCGCACGAGCGCCTGCGCGACGGTGAGGCGGATGGTCGGCGCGCTCATCGCGAAGACTCCCCGCGAGCGGCGGCGCCGGGCGCGCCCTCGCCGTCGAGCGCATCGCCGGCGAACTCGACCAGCTCGTCCAGCGACGGCATCGCGTCGGCGCAGGCCAGTCTGCCGGCGACGTAGGCGCCGGCGGCGCTCGCCAGCCGCACGCATCTGTCGATCTCCCAGCCGGCCAGCAGCGCGTGGCAGAGCGCGCCGCCGAAGGCGTCGCCGGCGCCGAGGCCGTTGACGACCTCCGTCGGCGACGGCGGCACGTCCCAGCGCCGTTCGCGCGTGGCGACGAGCGTGCCGTCGGGGCCGCGCTTGACGATCGCGACCGCGACGCCCAGCTCCAGCAGCGCGTCGGCGGCGGCGTCGGGATCGCGCGTGCCGACAGCGACCTCGACCTCCTCGCGGTTGCCGACGGCGATCGACGCGTACCGCAGCGCCTCGCGCGCCCAGCGCGTCGCCTCGGCCGGATCGGCCCAGAACATCGGCCGGTGGTCGAGGTCGTGGATCGTCGTCGCCATCGCGCTCGCCTCGCGCCGCTCGCGCAGCGCGGTCAGCGTCGTCGTGCGGCTCGGCTCCTGCGACAGGCCGGTGCCGGTCGTCCAGAGGATGCGCGCGGCGCGGATCGCCTCGAGGTCGAGGTCGGCCTCCGTCAGCTGCAGGTCGGGCGCGCTCGGCTCGCGGTAGAACAGCAGCGGGAAGTGGTCGGGCGGGTGCAGCTCGCAGAAGGTGATCGGCGTGCGCAGGCGCGCGTCGGTGCCGACGAAGCGGTCGTCGACGCCGAAGCGCCACAGCGCGCGCCGGATGTAGGGGCCGAACGGGTCGTCGCCGGTCTTCGTCACGACCGCGCTGCGGTCGCCGAGCCGCGCGGCGGCGACGGCGACGTTGGCCGGGCTGCCGCCGAGCGACTTCGCGAACGTCTCGACGTCGGCCAGCTCGACGCCCGCCTGCTGCGGGTACAAGTCGACGCCGATTCGCCCCATCGTGATGAGATCGAACGGCGTGCTCATGCGCTCGCTCCGTTCGAGCCGGACGCGGACGCCGCGTCGGCCTCGATCTCGGCGAGCGAGACCGGGCGGCGCTCGCGCAGCGAGCGGCCGGCGGCAAGGCCGATCGCCAGCGGCGCGCGGCCGTCGGCGGCGGTCACCGGCGGCGTGCGGCCGTCGCGCAGCGCGGCGACGAACGCCTGCCACTGCGCGAGGTACGCGACGGTGTAGCGGTCGACGAAGAAGTGCGGCAGCGACGGCGCGTGCTCGCCGGCGGCGGTCCGCACGATGCCGGTGTGGGCGCGCGGGTCCTCGGAGGCGGCCATCCCGCGCGAGCCGTGCACCTCGACGCGCTGGTCGTAGCCGTAGGCGGCCTGACGGCTGTTGTCGATCGTCGTCAGGCAGCCGTTCTCGTGCTGCAGCGTGACGACGGCGGTGTCGACGTCGCCGGCCTCGGCGAACTCGGGCCGGATCCGCAGCGCGCCCTGGGCGCTGACGGAGACGACCTCGCTGCCGGTCACAAAGCGCGCCATGTCGAAGTCGTGGATCGTCATGTCGAGGAAGATCCCGCCGGAGTGGCGCACGTACTCCAGCGGCGGCGGCTCGGGATCGCGGCTGGAGATCCGCACGATCTGCGGATCGCCGACGGTGCCGTCGACGACCGCCGCGCGGACCGACGCGTGCGCCGGGTCGAAGCGGCGGTTGAAGCCGATCTGAAACGGCACGCCGGCCGCCTCGACGGCCGCCAGCGCGCGATCCATCTCCGCCAGGTCGAGCGAGATCGGCTTCTCGCAGAAGATCGCCTTGCCGGCCTGCGCGGCGGCGACGATCAGCTCGACGTGCGTGTCGGTGCTGGTGCAGATCGCGACCGCGTCGACGTCGTCGGCGGCCAGCAGCGCGGCGGTGCTGTCGGAGACGGCGACGCCGAGCTGGGTGCCGACCGCGGCGGCGGCGGGAGCGTACGCATCGTGGATGCGGCTGACGCGCGCACCGCCGACCTGCCGGTGCAGCAGCTCGGCGTGCATGCGGCCGATCCGACCGACGCCGAGCACGCCGACGCGCAGCTCGCCGTCCGCCGCGATCGGCAACGGAGCGGCCGTGGCGGCGCTCATCGTGCCGCTCCCGGCAGCGCCGCGGCCGTCTCGGCGAGGAAGGCGAGGCTGGCGGCGACGTCCCGCGCCGGGCCCTCGCCGGGCGCCGGCGGGGCGCCGGTGATCGCCGTGTCCTGCTCCAGCACCGTCCAGCCGTCGTAGCCGTGCGCGGCGAGCTGGCGCACGAGCGCGGCGATCTGCGCGTCGCCCTCGCCGAGCGGGCGAAAGAGGTCGGCCTGGACCGCCTCCATCAGCGTCAGCTCGCCCGCGTTGAGGCGCGCGGCGACGGCGAGGTCGACGTCCTTCAGGTGGACGTGCGCGACGCGGTCGCCGTGGCGGCGGGCGAAGTCGATCGGGTCGTAGCCGCCGATCAGCAGGTGACCGGGGTCGAGGCACCAGCCGGCGGCGGTCGTCTCCAGCAGCCGCTCGACCTCTTCGGCGCGCTCGACGAGCGTGCCGACGTGGGGGTGCACGACGGTCGTGAGGCCGAGCGACTGGGTCAGCTCGGCGACCGCGTCGACGTGGCTGCCGAGCCGCTTCCAGCCGGCCGCGTCGAGCGGCTGCTCGGGCAGCGACCAGTCGTCGGCGCCGACGATCGCGAGCACGAAGGTGTCGGCGCCGGCGGCGGCCATCTTCGTCGCGACGTGGCGGGCGCGCGCGAGCGCCGGCTCGGCGTCGTGCTCGTGCAGCACGAGCGGCACGAAGCCGCCGACGAGCGCGAGCCCGTGCGGCTCCAGCGCGGCGCGGATCGCGCCGGCGTCGAGCGGCAGCCAGTCGTCGAGCGGGCCCAGCTCGGTGGCGCCGATGCCGAGCGCGCTCATCTCCGCGAAGACGCGGTCGGGCGGCAGCATCGCGCCCCAGCCGGGGACCTCGCAGACGCCCCACGAGATCGGCGCGCCGGCGACCCGCCGCAGCCCTGTCCGAACCTCCACCGTCGCTACCTCCACGTCGTCTCCAAGCGCGCGCCGTCGAGCCGCGCGCCATCCGCACGCCGCCGTTAGAGCGCTCTAATTCGTCTGCTGAAATCGGCGGCGCACTGCCGCTGCAGTCGCCGCCCGCGAGTCGTGCGGAGCCTCCGAGTCAACCGTTAGAGCGCTCCAACCCGCTCTTTCACTAAACCACCGCGCGGCCGTCGGCGTCAAGGCCGGCGGTCGGGGCGGGCCGCTGCCGGGGGACTGCAGCTCTACTACCGCATGGCAGCAGCAGAGCTGCAGTGCTGGGCGCGCGGAGGCCGACTCAGCGCGCCGGGCCGGTCGTGCGGCGCACGACCAGTCTCGGCTCCAGCCGCCGCTGCGACTGGACCGTCCGCCCCGCGATCCGCTCCAGCAGCAGCTCCAGCGCGAGCCTGCCCATCTCGTGGCGCGGCTGGTCGACGGTCGTCAGCGAGATGTACTCGAGGCCGGCGAGGAAGGTGTTGTCGAAGCCGACCAGCGAGACGTCCTCCGGGACGCGCACGCCGGCGCGCGTGAAGCCGTCGAGCACGCCGGTCGCCTGCAGGTCGTTGGCGGCGAAGACGGCCGTCGGGAGCGCTCTGCGGCGCAGCAGCTCCTGCGCCGCCTCGACGCCCGACTGCTCGGTGAACTCGCCCGCCAGCGTCTCCGCCAGGTGGCCGAGCCCGAGCTGTCTCATCGCCCGCTGGTAGCCCGAGCGCCGCCCCGACGCGCTCGCGCCGCGGCCGCCGTCGACGTGCACGATCCGCTCGTGGCCGAGCGCGGCGAGGTGGTCGACCGCGAGCCTCGCGCCGAGCCCTTCGTCGGTCGCGACGGAGTCGATCCGCTCGCCGCGCAGCCGGCGGCTGGTCAGCACCGTCGGCACCTCGGCGACCAGCTCGGCGATCTGGCTGGAGGGCATCCGCGGCGAGACGATGATGACCCCGTCGGTGCGGTACTCCAGCAGCGCCTCCAGCAGCGCCCGCTCGCGCTGCGGGCTGCGGCCGCTGGTCGCCAGCAGGACGCGGTAGCCCTCCTGCGAGGCGAGCGCCTCGATTCCGCCGGCGATGTCGGCGAAGAAGGGGTTGGCGAGGTCGTTCAGCAGCACGCCGACCGCCCGCGTCCGGCGCGAGGCGAGGCTGCGCGCCATCGCGTTGGGCCGGTAGCCGATCTCGGCGGCGGCGGCGAGCACCCGCTCGCGCCGTCTCGGGCTGACCTTCGGGCTGTCGCGGAAGACGAGCGAGACGAGCGCTCGCGAGACACCTGCTGCGAGCGCCACGTCGTCCATCGTCGGTTGGCGGCTGCGCTCGGCGGGCATCAGTGAGCGAACGATAGAGCGCGACCGCAGCGCCCGTCCGCGGCGCGATCGCCCGCCACAGCAGGGCTCACGACAGGCGAAACAAATTCGCACACG
Organism: Conexibacter stalactiti; assembly: GCF_033542075.1. Lineage (NCBI taxonomy): Bacteria > Bacillati > Actinomycetota > Thermoleophilia > Solirubrobacterales > Conexibacteraceae > Conexibacter > Conexibacter stalactiti. Next base: position 52,972 of record NZ_JAWSTH010000031.1, on the reverse strand, counting down.
AACCTGTTTGGTTCTGTGATAACTTGCGCCGAGCTGTTTGAGAGAGCAGGTCGCCGGAGCCTCCGGCGAGAGTGGAGATAGCCCGTGGCAGCAGGTCACAACTCACCTTTTCGGGTGAGCCACAGAAACGCACACGGACATGGCTGCTGACGGCGAGCGGGCATTGGTCCCGGCACAGCGCCGTCAGCAGATCCTGCAAGCGGTGCGGGCCGGCACGGCGCACGTCGCCGAGCTGGCACGGGTCTTCGACGTCTCCGAGATGACCGTCCGCCGCGACCTCCGCGCGCTCGCTCGCGACGGCAAGCTCGAACGGGTCCACGGCGGCGCCGTCGACACCGTCCCCGAGCGGCCGTTCGAGGAGATCGCGCTGAAGGGCCAGGCGGTCAAGAACCGCATCGGCGCCGCGGCCGCCGCGCTCGTCGCCGACGGACAGACGGTGATGATCGACATCGGCACCACCACGCTCCAGGTCGCGCGCCACCTGCGCGGCCGCGACGTCACCGTCGTCACCACCAGCCTCGCCGTCTACGACGAGCTGCGCAACGACCCCGACGTCGAGCTGGTGCTCAGCGGCGGGCTCGTGCGCCGCAACTACCTGTCGCTCGTCGGCGTGCTGGCGGAGGACTCGCTCAAGCAGCTCAACGTCGACATCGCCTTCATCGGCACCAGCGGCGTCGCTGAGGACCTCTCGGTCTGGGACACGACGATGGTCGAGGTCCCGATCAAGCGGGCGATGATCGCCGCCGCCGCCGAGGTCGTCCTGCTGGCCGATGCCGAGAAGTTCTCGATGCCCGGCGCCGTCCGCATCTGCGGCGCCGACTCCCTCCACCACATCGTCACCGACGCGGACATCCCGGCAACGCGCCGCGCGGCCATCGAAGACGCCGGAATCGAGGTAACCATCGCATGAAAGTCACGATCGTCGGCGGCGGGGGATTCCGGGTGCCCCTGGTGTACACCGCCTTGCTCGGCCTCTCGCAGAGGCTCGGCATCGACGAGCTGGTCCTGCACGACGTCGAGCAGGCGCGGCTGGAGCGGATCGCGCCGGTGCTCGAAGGGCTCGCCGCCGAGCGCGGGGTGACGCTGCCGTTCCGCGGCACGACCGACCTCGTCGACGCCGTCCGCGACGCCGAGTTCGTGCTCTGCGCGATCCGCGTCGGACAGCTCGAGGGCCGCGTCGTCGACGAGAGCGTCCCGCTCGGCCTCGGCGTGCTCGGCCAGGAGACGACCGGCCCCGGCGGCCTCTGCTTCGCGCTGCGCACGATCCCGGTGATGATGCAGCTGGCCGAGACGATGGCCGAGTACGCGCCGAACGCGTGGCTGATCAACTTCACCAACCCCGCCGGCATGGTCACCGAGGCCGTCCAGCGGGTGCTCGGCGAGCGCGCGATCGGGATCTGCGACTCGCCGGCCGGGCTGCTGCGCCGCGCCGCGCGCGCGCTCGACCGCGAGCCCTCCGAGCTGTGGTTCGACTACTTCGGGCTCAACCACCTCGGCTGGCTGCAGGGGATCAGAGACGGCGCGCGCGAGCTGCTGCCGGAGCTGCTCTCGAGCGACGCCCGCCTCGACACCTTCGAGGAGGGGCGCCTGTTCGGCGGCGAGTGGCTGCGCACGCTGGAGATGCTCCCGAACGAGTACCTCTACTACTTCTACTACGCGGCCGACACCGTCAACGCGATCCGCGAGAGCCCCAATTCGCGCGGCTCCTTCCTGCTGGACCAGCAGCGCGCCTTCTACGCCGAGGGCGCGCAGCCGCCGGCCGAAGCGCTCGAGCGCTGGCGCAAGACGCGCCACGACCGCGAGCGCACCTACATGGCCGAGGCGCGCAACGCGGCCGGCGACTGCCACGAGCACGAGGCCGACGCCAACGGCGGCTACGAGGGCGAGGCGATGGCGGTGCTGGAGGCGATCGCCGGCAACACGCAGGCGCTTCTGATCCTCAACACCGCCAACCGCTCCAGCCTCCCCTTCCTCGACGAGAAGGCGGTCGTCGAGGTCCCCTGCATCGTCGGCCGCACCGGGCCGGTGCCGATCGCCGTCGGCGAGGTCGCGCCGCATGCGCGCGCGCTCGTGGAGACGATGAAGGACGTTGAGCGCACGACGATCGACGCCGCGATCTCGGGCTCGCGTCAGCAGGCGATCCGCGCGATCGCGCTGCACCCGCTCGTCCCCTCGGTGACGACCGCGCGCGAGATCTTCGACGGCTACTGCGAGCGCCTGCCCGGCCTCAAGGAGGCGTTCCCCGCGTGACCGAGCGCGTCGAGCTCGTCTGCGGCGACCCCGCCTTCGTCGACCTCACCTTCGCGGGCCTCGACGGCCTGCCGGGACCGGGCGAGGAGCGCCACGCGCGCGACCTGCTGCGCTCGCCCGGCGGCGCCGCGACGGTCGCGATCGGGGCCGCGCGGCTGGGGCTGTCGGTCGCGCTTGCGACGCCGCTGGGGGCAGACCCCGAGGGCGACTTCCTGCGCGCCGCGCTGGCGGCCGAGGGCGTCCGCTGCGCCGATCGCACGGTCTCGCGCACGCCCGTGACGGCGGTGCTGCCGTGGGACGGCGAGCGCGCGATGGCGACCTTCCTGCCGCAGCCGCCGCTGCAGCCGGCCGACGTCGCGGCGTTCGCGCCGCGAGCGGTCGTGCTGTCGCTGCCGTGGCTGCACTGCGCGCCGGCCGGCGCCGCGCTCTACGTGACGGTCGGCGACGCCGAGGCGCGCGCCGCCGCCGGCGCGCTGCCGGACGGTCTCGCAGCGGCGCGCGCGCTGATCGTCAACGCGCGCGAGGCGACGCTGCTGGCCGGCGAGGACGATCCCGTCGCCGCTGCCCGAAAGCTCGCCGAGACGGTGCCGCGCGTCGTCGTGACGCTCGGCCCCGACGGCGCGCTGGCGGTCGAGCGGGGCGAGCTGGTGCGCGTGCCCGGCGTCGCCGTCGCGGCGGTCGACACGACCGGCGCCGGCGACCTCTTCACTGCCACCTACATCTGGTCGGAGCTGCGCGGGGCGGGACCCGGGCTCCGTCTGCACTGGGCCTGCCTCGCGGCGGCCCTGTCGGTGCGCGTCCCCACCGCGGTGGCGGGCGCGCAATCGATCGACGGGCTCGCTGCGGCGGGCAAGGAGCGCGGGCTGGCGTTGCCGGCCTCTATGACCACTGAGATCCTGGGAGGATCGGAATGAAGGCAGCGAGATGGCTGGGTTCACTGGCCGTCGTCGGAGCCGCGGCGCTGGCGATCGGCTGCGGTACGCCGGGCGAGGACAGCGACAGCGGTTCGACGAGCAGCACGCCCGCGACGACGGCGTCGAGAGCGCCCGACGTGGCGGCGGCCGGCGACGTGACGCTGACGGTCTGGGACCAGGAGGTCCGCGGCGGTCAGGCGGCGCAGATCAAGGAACTGAACAGACAGTTCCAGGCGAAGTACCCGAACGTCACGATCAGACGTGTCGCGAAGTCGTTCGACGACCTCAACACGACGCTGAAGCTGGCGGTCTCCGGCCCCGACGCGCCTGACGTCGTGCAGGCCAACCAGGGGCTCGGCGTGATGGGCCAGCTCGTCAGAGGCAGACTGCTGCGGCCGGTCGACGACTACGCGAGAGTCTACGACTGGGAGTCGCGCTACCCGAGCCTGCTGATCGACCTCAACCGCTTCGAGGCCGACGGCACGAGATTCGGCAGCGGCGACCTCTACGGCCTCTCGCAGATGGGCGAGATCGTCGGCGTCTTCTACAACAAGAGACTCGTCAGAGAGCTGCCGAGAACGCTCGAGGAGTTCGAGGCCCAGCTGGAAGCGGCGAGAGCCGCGGGCGACGTCCCGATCCAGTTCGGCAACCTCGACAAGTGGCCCGGCATCCACGAGTACGAGACCGTGCTCGGCCAGGTCGCCGACAAGCAGGAGGTGCGCGACTTCACCTTCCAGACCGACGGCGCGAGCTTCGACACCGCCGGCTTCAGAGACGGCGCGACGAAGCTGCAGGAGTGGGCCGACAAGGGCTACTTCACGCCTGACTTCAACGGCGTCGGCTACGACCCCGCGTGGCAGCAGTTCGCGAAGGGCAACGGCCACTTCCTGATCGCCGGCACGTGGCTGGTCGCCGACCTCGCCGACCAGATGGGCGATGACGTCGGCTTCATGCTCATGCCCGGCAGAGAGGCCGGCGGCGATCCCGTCGCGCTCGGCGGCGAGGGCCTGCCGTTCACGATCACGTCGAAGTCGGCCAACCCCGACGTCGCCGCCGCGTACATCGACTTCCTCACGGACGAGAACGCCGCCAGAGTGCTGACGGAGACGAACAACCTCGCCGCGATGAAGCTGCCGACGCCGGCCGCCGCCCCCGGGCTGCCGACCGACGTCGCGGAGGCGTGGAGAACGCTCGGCGAGGTCGACGGCCTGATCCCGTACCTCGACTACACGACGCCGACGTTCGGCGACGACCTCGGCGGCGCGATCCAGGAGCTGACGGCCGGCAAGCAGACGCCGGACGAGTTCACCGCCGGCATCCAGCAGAGAGTCGAAGACTCGAAGGCAGGCAGCTGACCGATGGCGCCGCGGCTCGCCACCGTCGCCGACCGCTCGCCTGGCGAGCCGCGGCGCATCGGCTACCTCTACCTGCTGCCCGCCTTCCTGCTGTTCGGCGCGTTCGTCCTGTTCCCGCTCGGCCACAGCCTCTGGCTGTCGCTGTTCGCGTGGGACGGGGTGACGGCCGGCAGATGGGTCGGGCTCGACAACTACGGCGACGTGCTGTCGGACGGCGAGCTGCGCTCGTCGTTCGTGCACGCGCTCGTGCTGATCGTCTTCTACGCCGTGCTGCCCGTCCTGATCGGCCTGCTGCTGGCGGGCGCGGCGGCACGCGTGGAAGTGCGCGGCTTCACCTTCTTCCGCGTCGTCCTGTTCCTGCCGCAGGTCGTCGCGATGGTCGTCGTCGCCGTCATGTGGCGGATGATCTACGACCCCAACGACGGCCCGCTCAACGAGGCGCTGCGCGCGGTCGGGCTCGACGGCCTGACGAAGTCGTGGCTCGGTGACTTCGACGTCGCGCTGCCGGCCGTCGGCCTCGTCGGCACGTGGGTCTGGTACGGCCTCGCGATGGTGCTGCTGACGGCGGGCGTGCAGAAGATCCCCAAGAGCCTCTACGACGCCGCGCGCGTCGACGGCGCCGGGCCGGTGCACGAGTTCTTCGCCGTCACGCTGCCCGCGCTGCGCGGGGAGATCGCGGTCGCGCTGACGCTGACGACGGTCGCCGCGCTGCGCAACTTCGACCTCATCTACAACACGACGAAGGGCGGCCCGGGCGACGCGACGTCGGTCCCCGCCTTCCAGGTCTACGACCGCGCCTTCCTGACCGGCGAGGTCGGCTCGGCCTCCGCGATCGGGGTGACGCTCGTCGCGATCATCTTCGTCATCACCTTCTGCATCAACCGCTTCGCCGACCGAGGTGCCGCACGATGACCAGCCAACGCGAGAAGGCGGTCACGTACGCCATCCTCGGCGTCTTCTCCCTGCTGGCGCTGCTGCCGGTCGTCGGGATCATCTTCACCGCGCTGCAGGAGCCCGGCGGCGCGGCCGGCTTCGGCCGCTTCGACGGCTTCCACCTCAGCAACTTCCAGCGCGCCTGGGAGCAGGGCAACTTCGGCGACTACCTGCGCTCCAGCGGGATCGTCGTGGTCGCGGTCGTCGGCGTCTCCTCGGTGCTGTCGATCATGGCCGGGTACGCCTTCGGGCAGATGCGCTTCCGCGGCTCCGAGGTGCTCTTCTACGTCTTCCTGCTCGGCCTGATGATCCCGACCGAGGCGATCATCGTGCCGCTCTACTACGACCTGCGCGACCTCAGCCTGACGAACACCTACTGGGCGCTGATCCTGCCGCAGATCGGCACCTCGGTCGCGTTCGGCACCTTCTGGATGCGCGCCTTCTTCCGCTCGGTCCCCTCCTCGCTGGTCGAGGCGGCGCGGATCGACGGGGCGTCGAGCTGGCTGACGCTGTGGCGCGTGCTGCTGCCGCTGGCGCGGCCGGCCGTGCTGACGATGTGCGTGCTGCTGTTCATGTGGACGTGGAACGAGTTCCTGCTGGCGCTCGTGATGGTCACCGACGAGGCCCTGCGCACGGCGCCGCTGGGGCTCAGCTTCTTCCAGGGCCGCAACTCGTCGGACCTGACGCTGCTCGCGGCCGGTGCCGTGATCGTCGCCACGCCCGTCGTCGTCCTCTACGTGTTCCTCCAGCGCCACTTCATCCGGGGCATGGTCTCCGGCGCCGTCAAGGGATAGGAAATGTCAGCAGTCAAGTTCACCGACGTGCACAAGCGCTTCGGCGGCGTCGTCGCCGTCAGCGGCCTTTCGCTCGACATCGCCGACGGCGAGTTCATGGTCCTCGTCGGGCCCTCCGGCTCCGGCAAGACGACGGCGCTGCGGATGCTCGCCGGGCTCGAGTCGGTGACCGAGGGCGAGGTGCGGATCGGCGAGCGCGTCGTCAACAGAATCGCTCCCGGCGAGCGCGACATCGCGATGGTCTTCCAGGACTACGCGCTCTATCCGCAGATGACGGTCTTCCAGAACCTCGCGTTCGGGCTCAAGCGGCGCAAGACGCCGAAGCCGGAGATCGAGCGGCGCGTGAAGGCGGCCGCCGTCTCGCTCGACATCGAGCGCTACCTGGAGCGCAAGCCCGGCCAGCTCTCCGGCGGCCAGGCGCAGCGAGTCGCGCTCGGCCGCGCGCTCGTGCGCGAGCCGCAGGTCTTCCTGATGGACGAGCCGCTCTCGAACCTCGACGCGAAGCTGCGCACGCGCACGCGCGGCGAGATCAAGCGGCTGCAGCAGGAGGTCAACACGACGACCGTCTACGTCACGCACGACCAGGTCGAGGCGATGACGATGGGCGACCGGATCGCGGTCATGAACAACGGCGTGCTGGAGCAGGTCGGCACGCCGGAGGAGCTGTACGAGCATCCCGCCAACGTCTTCGTCGGCGGCTTCATCGGCAGCCCGCCGATGAGCTTCTTCAACGCCTCCACGGGCGCGGAGGGCGGCGGCACGCGGCTGCGCTCGGGCGCGATCGACGTGCTCGTGCCGGGGCTCGACGGGCTGCCGGCCGAGGTGACCGTCGGCGTGCGGCCGGAGTGCGCGCAGCCGTGGGATCCGCAGGCGGGGCTGGTCGGCCCGGTCGCCGGCGAGGTCGCGTGGGTCGAGGCGCTCGGACGCGAGACCTTCGTCGGCGTCAACGTCGACGGCGGCGCGGGCGGCGAGCCGACGCAGGTCGTCGTCCACCACGGCGGCCGCGCGACGCTGCTGCCCGGCGATCCGCTCGAGTTCGGCCTCGCGCCGAGATCGCTGCGCTACTTCGACGCCGCCGACGGCGGCGCGATCAGACGATGACCCCCTCCGAGGTCCTGCTGTCGGAGATCCGTGCGCAGCCGGAGGTCTGGCGCGCGGCGCTGGAGCGGCGCGACGCGGTCGCCGCGACCGCCGCGCGGCTGGCGGCGGCGCCGCCGACGCTGGTGCGCGTCGCCGGCCACGGCACCTCCGACCACGCCGCGATCTACGCCAGCTATCTGCTGCGGCTGCTGTGCGGCTGGACGGTCGTGCGCGACTCGATCTCGCTGCCGCTCTACTACGGCCTGCCGGCGGCGAAGCCGGGCGAGCTGGCGATCGGCATATCGCAGTCGGGCGAGACGCCCGACGTCGTCGAGTGGCTGCGCGCGGCGAAGGCCGGCGGCGCGACGACGCTCGCGGTCACCAACGGCGAGCGCTCGGCGCTGGCCGATGCCGCCGACCACCTGCTGCCGGTCGGCGCCGGCGCCGAGCAGTCGATCGCGGCGACGAAGACCTACACCGGCACGCTCGTCGCGTTCGCGCTGCTGGCCGGCGCGCTCGCCGGCCGCGGCGACCAGCTCGCCGCCGGCGTGGCGGAGGCGGCCGATGCCGCTGACGCGACGCTGCCGGGGCTGGAGCGAGCGGTCGAGCCGGTCGCCGAGGCACTGGCCCCGGCGCAGCGGATGTACCTGTCGGCGCGCGGGCTGGAGCTGGCGACCGCCTACGAGATCTCGCTGAAGCTGACCGAGGTCTGCTACGTCGGGGCGAAGGCGATGTCGGCGACGGCGATGGCGCACGGCCCGGTCGCCGCGCTCGACGAGACGCTGCCGGTGTGGCTGATCGCCGCGCGCGACGCGACATTGCCGGCGGTGCGCGAGGCGGCTCAGCGCGCGATCGCCGCGAGGGCGCCGGTCGTCGCCTCCGGCGCCGCCGCCGGCCAGCTGGAGGGCGCCGCGCACGTGCTCCAGACGCCGGCGCTCGGCGAGCCGCTGCTGTCGCCGCTGCTGTCGGTCCTGCCCGGCCAGCTGTTCGCGGTCGCGCTGGCGCACGCCAAGGGCATCGACCCGGGCGCGCCGCGGCACCTGCGCAAGGTGACCTCGGCCGCCTGAGGCAGCTCCCTCGACCCGCGAGCGCGGCGCCGAACCGGCGTCGCGTTCGCTCGTGGCTAATCTGTTCGAAGTTGTGAACTTCTGCGCGGGTGCTCTGACCGGGCTTTTCACACTTCACCACGGGTTTCTTGACATGTCTTTCACAGGCATTTAGGTTGAACTTCTCACCAACGCTGTTCGAACTCGTCCGAAGCTGTGAAGTTGTTCGGGCCGACGATCGGAGCGTGGGAGATGTCCCTAAAGGAGGAAGCGGTGTGAAGCGCCTTGGTGCAGCAGTAGCGGCGGCAGCGGGGGCCGTCCTGATCGCGGCGGGAGCGGCGCAAGCCGCACCCGCGCCGACGTACACGGCCGGAAGAGCCGTGAAGATCAACGTGATGGGGGAGTGGGCGCACCCCGATGACGACACGAGCATCATCGGGCCGTGCGGTGTCTGGCACGAGCGCTACGGCACCAAGTGCGGGATCATCATGGTCACGCGCGGCGAGGGCGGCGGCAACGGCGCCGGCACCGAGATCGGCCCGGCGCTCGGCCTGCGGCGCGAGAACGAGGACCGCGTCGCCCACTACCGCTCCGGCACGGTCGACATCTTCAACCTCGACCGCGTCGACTTCTTCTACAACCTCAGCGCACCGCTGACGCAGTTCGTCTGGAGACAGAACGAGACGCTGCGCCGCATCACGCGGATCATCCGCATGACGCAGCCGGACGTCTACATCGGCTTCAACCCGACGATCCAGGGCGCCGGCCACGGCAACCACCAGCAGGCCGGCCGCTACATCTGGGAAGGCATGCAGGCCGCAGCCGACCCGACGATGTACCCCGAGCAGCTGACCGGGCCGGGCGCGCTCAGCACCTGGCAGGTGAAGAAGGTCTTCTCCGGCGGCTCGACCACCGGCACCGGCGGCAACGCGCTCGCGAAGGAGTGCACGACCGGCTTCGTCCCGGGCGCCGCCAACCTCGACACCGTCGCCGGCGTCTGGCTCGGCTACGACTCGCCCTACACGTGGGCCGCGGGCAACGTCCAGGGCAAGCCGGCCGGCTCGCCGAAGACGTGGGCGCAGGTCGCCTCCGAGGGCCGCCTCGCCTACCCGACGCAGAGCCGCGTGATGCAGCAGGGCGTCGCCGATCCGAGCTGCTCGCGCTTCGGGCAGACGTTCGCGACCGTCCCCTTCCAGCCGAACACGACGGACGGCACCACGCCGAACCCGCTCGCGGGCAAGGACGACGCGATCCTCTACGGCGCCTCGGTCCAGGACCCGGGCGGCCTGCCGCTCGGCACCAGCCAGCGGGTCACCTTCTCGGAGTTCTACAACGTCCCCGGCGCCTCGTTCACCGCGACGGTGCGGCTGAAGTCGGGCGGGGCGACGATCCCGGCCGGCACGGTCGCGCTGAGAGTCCCGGCCGGCTGGACGGTCGACGCGCCCTCCAAGGCGCTGCCGGCGACCAGCTCGACCGCTGAGACGGCAGTCGCCTTCACGGTGACGCCGGCGGCCGGCGCGACACTCGGCAACGCGAAGATATCGGCGCTCGTGACCTCCGGCTCGGCGACGGGCTACACCGACGGCGTCGTCCAGGTCGTCTCGCCGGTCGAGGGCCGTCTCGAGCGCTGGGGCACCTGGGCCGAGTACGACGAGTGGGCGCAGGAGACCGCGCCGCTGGCGCGCCGCCTCGGTCGCTCCCAGGCGCTGCAGTCGATCGGCGTCGGCGAGACGAAGACGATCACCGTCGACGTCCGCAACTGGTCGACGACGGCGCAGACCGGCGACGTGACGCTCAACCTGCCGGCCAACTTCACCGCCGACTCGGCGACGAAGCCGTACGGCACGCTCGCCGCCGGCGACGAGACGTCGGTCGACTTCGCGGTCACCAGCACGCACACCTCGCTGCCGGCGACGCAGACGCCGACGATCGAGATCAGAACGGGCTACAGCGCGCCGAGCGCGGGCAGCGGCTCGGAGACGATGACGCTCGCCGTCGTGCCGACGACGACGATCCCCGAGGCGGCGACCGCCCCGGTCGTCGACGGCACCTACTCGGCTGGCGAGTACAGCGGTGAGAGACTCGACATCGGCCGCAGATGGGAAGGGTCGAAGACCTGCACCCCGGCCGGCGTCGACTGCGGCTCCGACGGCAGCGCCGCGGGCGACCCGAGAACGAGCTGGGCGCAGGTCTCGCACAGAGGCGACGCGCTCTACTTCTGGGTCCACGTGCAGGACGACTACCAGGGCTACGCGATCAGACCGGCCGAGTGCGTCGCGCACTGGCTGGCCGACTCGGTCGAGCTGCTGATCGACCCGCGCGGCACCGCCAACGAGTCGACCTTCGACACGGGCAACACGTTCAAGCTCGGGATCTTCCCGTACTCGAACGACCCCGACGGCAGCAACGGCAACGGCGTCAACGGCCCCTGCTGGTCGCGCGACGCCGACAACCACCAGGGCTACTCGACCGGTCCGCTGGCGGCCACGGTCGCCGGCGCCCCGAACGCCCCCGGCGTCGAGGTCAAGTCGACGGCCAGATGGGTCGGCACCAACGAGACGACCGTCAGCCACTCCTACGGCGGCGGCTACGACCTCGAGGTGAAGATCCCGATGGCGGTCCTGCCGGCGGCGGTCGACCCGGCCAACATGCAGCTCAACATCACCCCCTACGACAACGACAACAACGCTGCCGCGGGCACGACCGCGCTGCGGCACATCGACGCCAACCAGACGCGTCTCGCGTGGTCGGCGATCAACGGCGTGCAGGCCGCGCCGTACCGCTGGGGCCGCACGAGACTCACCGGCTACACGCCGCCGCCCGGCCGTCCGACGACGCCGGCCGATCCGAAGCTGTCGAACGGCAACCTCGACGGCGCGACCTCGCCGCAGACGATCGCGCAGTCGGCCCGGGACGGCGTCCCGATCGCCGGCCGCGCGCCCGCTCCGGCGAGCAACCGCCTGACGGTCTCGAACGTGACGCTGACGGCCGATGGCGCTGAGCTGGACGTCGCGTCCAGCGGCAGCGGCACCGCGCGCGTGTACCTGTGGTCGGGCCTGACCGGCTCGATCCCGGTGTACACGAGCAGCTGCCGGGCGCCCGACACCGAGACGTCGCTGCTCGATCTCGCCAGCTTCGGTCTCGACGCCTGCAACGTCACCGACGGCGGCTACCCGGCGTGGGGCAGCGACCAGAGCGGTCGCGTCGTCGCCTCGACCGAGCTGGCCGTGACGGCCGGCACGCAGCACGTGAAGATCCCGCTCGACGCCGCCGGCCGCGCGAAGCTGGCCAAGGACGGCGCCGCGCTGGTCTCCTACGTGACGCCGGCCGACGAGGTGCAGGCGCTGTCGCTGCCGCTCGCCCAGGCGAAGCTGACGGTGACGGCAGCCGAGGTCGCCGACGCCGACGGCCCGGCCGAGGTCGAGCTGCGGGCGCGTGTCGTCGGGACGAACCCGTTCCCCGGCGCCGCGACCGGCAGCGTGCAGTTCCAGGTCGACGGCGCCGACGTCGGCGCGCCGGTGAAGGTCGACGCGCAGGGCCGTGCCGAGCGCACGACCGCGACGATCGACAGCGTCGCCGGCCACACCGTCACCGCGCGTTACAGCGGCGACGGCGACTACGCGCCGCGCAGCGCGACCTACACCGGTCGCGCGACGGAGGGTCCGGCAGGTCCCACCGGCCCGAGCGGTCCCGCCGGCCCGAGCGGTCCGGCGGGCCCGACCGGTCCCGCCGGTCCGAGAGGCGCGAGAGGGGCGAAGGGCGACAAGCTGCTCATCGCCGTCTCCTGCCAGGTCGTCAGAGGCCGCACCGTCAAGTGCACGGTGAAGGAGTCGAAGGCCGGCGCCAAGCGCAGCAAGCTGTCGGCGACCGTGAAGCTCGCCGGCAGCCGCAAGGTCGCGAAGCGCAGCGGCCGCGGCACGGTCACGCTGACGGTCAGATCGGCCCGCGCGGTCAAGCGCGGCCAGAAGGTCGCCGTCACCGTCACGAAGGAAGGCAAGACGGTCAAGACGACCGTCAAGGCGAGCGGCAGAGCAGTGCTGCCGATCGTCGTCGGATGAACCCACGGGGAGCGGCTGCGGCCGCTCCCCGTCCCGTCGTCCCGAAGGGCCCGGTCGCACCTGACCGGGCCCTTCACCCGATCTGATAGAAGTGCGCGCGATGTCGACCCAGCGGCACACGATCCCGGCCCAGCGGCGACAGGAGATGCTCCGCGCCGTGCGCTCCAGCCCGATGCACGTCGCCGACCTGGCGCGCAGCTTCGGCGTCTCGGAGATGACGGTCCGGCGCGACCTCGACGCGCTCGCGCGCGACGGTCACGTCGAGCGCGTCCGCGGCGGGGCGGTGCAGACGATCGGCGAGCAGTCGTTCGACGAGATCGTCGTCGTGCGGCTCGACGCGAAGAACCGCATCGGCGCCGCCGCCGCCGCGCTGGTCGAGGACGGCCAGACGGTGATGATCGACATCGGCACGACGACGCTGCAGGCGGCCCGCCACCTGCACGGCAGAAGAATCACCGTCGTGACGACCAGCATGGCCGTCTACGAGGAGCTCGCGCCCGACGGCGACATCGAGCTGATCCTCCCCGGCGGCGTGCTGCGCCGCAACTACCGCTCGCTCGTCGGCGTGCTCGCCGAGAGCACGTTGCGCCAGCTCAGAGCCGACCTGCTCTTCCTCGGCACCAGCGGCGTCGACGCGAGCCTCGCGATCTGGGACTCGACGATGGTTGAGGTCCCGATCAAGCGCGCGATGATCGACGCCGCCGCCGACGTCGCGCTGCTCGCCGACGCCGCCAAGTTCCAGATGGCCGGCCTCGTCCACGTCTGCGACGCCGACGTCGTCGACCGCATCGTCACCGACGCCCCGCTCGATGCCCCCGCCGACGCGGTCGCGACCGACGCCGCGATCGCCGTCACCGTCGCCTGAACGACGAAGGGCCCGGCGGTCGCCGGGCCCTTCGGGTGAAGCGGGTGGAGCTTGGGCGCTCCGGAGGCCGAGGCCTCCTTACATCATGCCGCCCATGCCGCCCATGTCGGGCATGCCGCCGCCGGCACCGCCGCCGTCCTTCTCCGGGACCTCGGCGACGATCGCCTCGGTCGTGAGGATGTTCTTGGCGATCGAGGCCGCGTTCTGGAGCGCGGAGCGCGTCACCATCGCCGGGTCGATGACGCCGGCCGCGACGAGGTCGACGATCTCGCCCGTGGCGGCGTTGAGGCCGAAGCCCTTCTTCGCCTTGCGGACGTCGTTGACGACGACCGAACCCTCGAGACCCGCGTTGTGCGAGATCTGACGGAGCGGCTCCTCGAGCGAGCGCAGGATGATGCGCGCGCCGGTCTTCTCGTCCTCGTCGGTGATCGCGTCGAGGTCGATCGCGTCGGCCGACTGCAGCAGCGCCACGCCGCCGCCGGGGACGATGCCCTCCTCGAGCGCGGCACGCGTCGCCTGCAGCGCGTCCTCGACGCGGTGCTTCTTCTCCTTCATCTCCGTCTCGGTCGCCGCGCCGACCTTCACGACGGCGACGCCGCCGGAGAGCTTGGCGAGACGCTCCTGGAGCTTCTCACGGTCGAAATCGGAGTCCGTGGTCTCGATCTCGCTCTTGATCTGCTTGATGCGGCCCTTGATCGCCTCGGCGTCGCCGGCACCGTCGATGACGGTCGTGTTGTCCTTCGCGACGACGACACGACGCGCGCGGCCGAGCTGCGAGATCTGCGTGTTCTCGAGCTTGAGGCCGAGGTCCTCGGTGATGACCTCGCCGCCGGAGAGGATCGCGATGTCCTCGAGCATGCGCTTGCGGCGGTCGCCGAAGCCCGGCGCCTTGACCGCGACGCCCGTGAAGGTGCCGCGCAGCTTGTTGACGACGAGCGTCGCGAGCGCCTCGCCCTCGACGTCCTCAGCGATGATCAGGAGCGGCTTGCCCGACTGGATGACGGCCTCGAGGACCGGCAGGATGTCGCGCACGGAGCCGATCTTGGAGTTCGCGATGAGGATGTAGGGATCCTCGAGCACGGCCTCCATGCGGTCCTGGTCGGTGACCATGTAGGGCGAGATGTAGCCCTTGTCGAACTGCATGCCCTCGGTGAACTCGAGGTCCATGCCGAACGTCTGGCCCTCCTCGACGTTCACGACGCCGTCCTTGCCGACCTTCTCGATGGCGTCGGCGATGACCTCGCCGATCTCCTCGTCGCCGGCCGAGATCGTCGCGACGCGAGCGATCTGCTCCTTGCCGGAGATCTCCTTGGAGAGCTTGCCGATCGACGCGACGACCTGCTCGACGGCCGTCTCGATGCCGCGCTTGAGACCAAGCGGGTTGGCGCCGGCGGCGACGTTCTTCAGACCCGTGCGGACGATCGCCTGCGCGAGCACCGTGGCGGTGGTCGTACCGTCGCCGGCGATGTCGTTGGTCGCCGTGGCGACCTCGCGGACGAGCTGCGCGCCCTGGTTCTGGAAGACGTCCTCGACCTCGATCTCACGGGCGATCGTGACGCCGTCGTTCGTGATCGTGGGGGCGCCGAACTTCTTGTCGAGGACGACGTAGCGACCCTTCGGGCCGAGCGTGACCTTGACGGCGTTGGCGACGGCGTCGACGCCGGCCTCGAGGGCCTTACGGGCGTCCGCGTCGTACTTCAGTTCCTTGTGAGCCATGTCTGGTTCGTATCTCCTGGTAGGTCCGCGAGGACGGCGACTACGCCGTGACCTTGGCGAGGACGTCCGACTCGCGCAGGACCAACAGGTCCTCGCCGTCGATCTTGATCTCGGTGCCGCCGTACTTGCTGTAGAGGACCTCGTCGCCCTCGCTCACGTCGAGCGGGATGCGCTTCTCCCCGTCCTCGTCCCAACGACCCTCGCCGACGGCGACGACCTTGCCCTTCTGGGGCTTCTCCTTCGCGGTGTCGGGCAGCACGAGACCGCTTGCAGTGGTCTCCTCCTCCTCGACCGCCTTCACGATCAGGCGATCGCCGAGGGGCTTGAGCTTCGACATGTGATGCAACCTCCGGGTGGGAAAGGGAGCGTGTACGTCTTGGCACTCACAGTACGAGAGTGCCAACTGGCCTCCACTATAACCACCCGCGGACGGAATGGAAAGAGAAATTTGGCACTCGCCCCCCTAGAGTGCCAAGGGGCGGCGCAAAGGCGTCGCGGAACCCGGCGCGTGCGACCCCGTCGCAGCGCGCCGGAAGCGGGTCGGTCGCGACCCGCGGCTAGTTCTGGGCGCCGCCGATGCCGTGCATGCGGTCGCGGATCGTCGGCGGGCGATCGATGATCTGCGAGAAGCGCACGACGGTGACCGTGTCGTCGAGCGACACGGTGCGGTCGTAGATCTGCTCGAGGAAGTGGACCATCTCCTCGGTGCGGCGGAACTCCGGGTTGTCGTGCTCGACGTCGCGCGGGCTGAGGTCGCGCACGCGCTTGACCTCGACGGCGTCGATCACGGCATGGAAGATCCGCTCACGCGGCGAGTACTGATAGCCGATCGTCACCAGCACGCACTCGTTCTTGTGGTACTTGTGCGACTTGTCGCCGAGGCGGATGGTCGCGGTCTTGCGACCGTTCCGCAGCTGGTCGGCGAACACGGCCGAGTAGAAGTTCAGGACTCGCACTGCGACACCACCCTATCGTTCCTGCGCGATCGCCGACAGCGCGCGCCCGACCATCTCGCGCTCGCCTCTGTAGCTGAGCGCTCTGGCCGCCTCCGCGAGCGGCATCCAACGCGCCTCCTCGACCTCGTCGTCGTGGTCCTCCAGGCTGCCCGAGCTGTAGTCGAACAGGAAGAAGCGCACCATCTTGAAGATCCGCTGCCCGTCACGCTGGTAGAAGTAGCGCACGTCGCCGAGCTTCTCGACCAGCTCGGCCTCGACGCCGGCCTCCTCGCGCACCTCGCGTCTTGCTGCCTGCTCGGCGTTCTCGCCCGGGTCGACGTGCCCCTTCGGCAGCCCCAGCACGCGCTGGCCCTGCGCGCCGCGGCGCGTCGGCACGATCACGATCACCTGGTCGCCGCGGACGACGACGCCGCCGGCCGACAGCTCGCGGTCGTCAGTAGACATACCGTTCGAGCGCCGAGGGGTCATGGACGGTGAGCTTTCCCCGCCCCTGCTCG
The DNA here is from genome assembly GCF_033542075.1 of Conexibacter stalactiti. Classification (NCBI taxonomy): domain Bacteria; kingdom Bacillati; phylum Actinomycetota; class Thermoleophilia; order Solirubrobacterales; family Conexibacteraceae; genus Conexibacter; species Conexibacter stalactiti. The sequence goes on along the minus strand of NZ_JAWSTH010000031.1, from coordinate 36,508 downwards.
ATCACACCCGCGCGCTCCAGCACGGCGAGGAAGCGGCTGGCCGACTCGCGCGAGGAGCCGGCGAGCTTGGCGATGTCGGCCTGCGTGGCGCTGACGAGCACGTCGCGGTTGCCCGCGCCCTCCTCCTGCGCCTCCTTCACGAGCTGCATCACGACGGTCGCGACGCGGCTCTGCACGGTCTGGAAGGACTGGCTGGAGATGCGCTCGTTGGCGGCCCGCAGCCGGCGGCCGAGCGAGATCACGAGCTTGACGGCGATGTCCGGGTGCTCGCGCATCAGCCGCCGCATGTCGGAGCCGAGGATCGCGATCGACTCGACGTCGTCGAGCGTCTCGATCGTCGCCGAGCGGCGCTCGTCCTCGAACATCGCCAGCTCGCCGAAGATGTCGCCGGGGCCGAAGTTCGCGAGCGTGATCGTGCGGCCGTCCGCGTGCTCGCGGATCACGCGCACGTGCCCGCGCTTGAGCACGTAGCAGGTGTCGCTCGCATCGCCCTCGCGGAAGATCACACGTCCCGGCTCGTAGCGACGCGGGACGGCCACTTCCGCCACGCGTGAAAGCTCCTCCGGGCCGAGCGCCTCGAACGTGGGCACCCGCGCCAGGAGCGCGACGGTGTCCTCGGTGCTCGTAGCCACCAGAGGTATGTATCAGACGGACGCCCCCTCGCGGAGGGGGCGTCCCCTCATCTCCAGCGGTTTGGGGGGCTAGCCTGCGTCGAGAGCACCCTCACGCCGCCGGCGCCGGGCGGCGCGGGCGAGCGGCCAGGCCAGCAGCGCCAGCAGCGCGAGCGGCACGAGCGCCGCCGCGGCGATCACGAGCACGCCCGCGGTCACCGACAGCAGGTCGCCGGCGTCGTCGAGCGCGCTGCCCGGCGTGAAGCCGCCGCCGTCGTCGTCCTGCGCCGCGCCCGCGTCGTCGGCGCGCACGGTCAGGTCGACGCGGCTGTAGTCGACGCGGCGGTCGAGCGCGCGCTGCGACCGCTGCAGCTCGGCGATCCGCTCCTCAACGCCGTCCAGCCGCGCCTTCAGGCGGTCGGTCTCGTCCTCGCTGTCCGCCGCTCTGAGCGCGGTCAGCAGACCGTCGCGCTCGGCCTCGGCGCCGTCGAGCTTGCGCTGGACGGAGACGTACGCCTGGTTGACGTCGACGGTGTCGTCGGTGCGCGAGAGGACGTGCGCATCTGGCAGTCTCGACAGCTCGCCGAGCGCCGTCTGCAGTCTCGCGGCCGGGATCCGCAGCTGGAACGTGGCGCGCCCCTCGCCGGCGCTGGTGGCGACCGACGACGAGTCGACGATCCCCTGCTGGCGCGTCACGACGCCGAGCACGCCCTGGGCGACGTCGTCGACCTTGTCGGCCGGCGCGCCCAGCTCGACGGTCGAGGACTGCTCGACCTTGCGGCCGTTGGTCTGCTTGGGGAAGCCGCCGACCGGCGGCGGGTTGACGGAGCCGCCGCCGTCGATCGCGTCGCTGTCGCCGGGCGGTGGGGAGGCGGCGCGGTCGGGCGCGGCCGCCGACGACTCGGGGGCGGCGGCTTCGGGCGCGCCGAGATCCTGGGTCGGGTCCTCCTCGGTCCCGTAGGCGCCGGCCGAGCCGGGCGCGCTGTCGGCGGCGCTCGACGGCGCGGCGCTGCCGGAGGAGGCCATGTCACCGCCGCCGGGGCTGCCGCCGCCGGGCTGCAGCGCGACGACGAGCGCGACGACGACCACGCAGGCGAGCGCCAGCGAGGCGGGGATGAGCGGACGGCGGGCACCGCCGGCAGTCGTCCGGAGGCCGCGCAGCCACCCGCCGCGGGCACCGTCGGCGGGCGCGTGCGACGCGTCGGCGGGGCGCGATGCGTCGGCCGCGCGCGGGCGCGGCCCCTCGAAACGGCTCTCCACGCGCGCGTCCATCGCCTCTCTGAAGGCGCGCGAGACGGGCGGGCGCTCGGCGACCAGCAGCGTCGCCAGCTGCGCCAGCTCGGCATCCTCGGGCGCGATCGGGTGCTCCGGCGTCCCGCCGCCGGCGAGCGCGGCGTCGATCGCGGCCAGCTCGCGCTCGATCACGGGATCCAACGGCTCACGACGGCGCATGGCAGGCCTTCCTCAGCTTGGTCATGGTGCGATGCAGCAGGGTGCCGGCGTTCGACTCGCTGACGCCGATCACCTTCGCGATCTCGGCGTTGGAGAGGCCGGCGTGGAACTTCAGCGCGACCAGCTCGCGCTCACGCGCGTCGAGCGTGTCGAGCGCGGCGCGCACGGTCGTGCGGGCGAGCGCCGCGTCGGCGCCGTCCTCGACGGTGGTCGCGTCGGCGTCGGTCGGCTCGGCGGCGAGCGTCGCATGGCGCTTGCGCCTGCGCAGCTCGTCGAGCGCGGCGTTGCGCGCGATCCCGAACAGCCAGGCGCGCTCGTCGCCGCGGCGGCGGTCGAACGAGCGCCGACGGCGGTATGCGCGCTCGAACGCGAGCGCCGTCACGTCTTCCGCGGCGGCGGCATCGCGCAGCAGCGTCGCGACGTACGCATACACGTCGTCGCGACTTGCGCGGTAGAGCGCTTCGAAGCGCTGCCAGCTGGTGTCCACGGCCGTCGGCGTGGCGGTCATGGTGGCGTTCACGCAGACACTACGCGCCGCCACCCCCATCCATCACAGAGAATTTCGCCCCCCGGGAGGAGGCGTCGTCAGCGAAACAAGCGGGGATCGTTCGTGATCACGCCGCTGACCCCCATCGCGACCAGCCGGCGGATCTGCGCCGCGTCGTCGACGGTCCAGACGTACAGCTCGCCGCCGGCGCCGTCGACCGCCGCCACCAGCCGCGGCGTCACCAGCCGCCAGTGGACCATCAGCGCGTCGCACCGTCTCGCGACCAGCGCCTGCGCCGCCCGTCTCGGCAGCGCCTGCTGCATCGCGAGCACGGCCGCGTACGCCGGCAGCTTGTAGATCACCGAGGCGGTGTAGTCGCGCTTGGCGCGCGGGACCGACCAGCCGAGCCGCAGGCGCGGCTCGTAGGCGCGGATCCGCGCGAGGCTCTCCGGATAGGTCGTCGAGATCAGCGTCCGCTCGACGAGGTCGTGGGCCCGCAGCGCGTCGACGACGCGCAGCTCGTAGCCGGGGATCTTCAGGTCGACGTCGAGCTCGATCCCGTCGAAGCGGCTGTCGGCGAGATGCGCGAGGCCGTCGCCGAGGCCGAGCACGTCGGCGCGCTTGGCATCCTCGTAGTCGTGCGCGAGCAGCAGGCGGCCGCGCGCGGTGTCGGGCTTGCCGTCCGGGCCGAGGTCGGGCAGGACGTCGAACTCGATCATGTCGACGCCGGCCTCCAGCGCCGCGTCGAAGCTCGCGCGCGTGTTGCCGGGCGCGAGCAGGTCGGCGCCCTTGTGGCCGACGCGCTTGACGGTCACCGCTGACATCCCGGGCACCAGTAGGTCGTGCGGTTGTCGTCGCCCTGGCCGCGCGATCTGATGCGCGCGCCGCAGCGCGGACACGGCATCCCCGTGCGCTTGTAGACGTGGCGGTCGCTCGTCTCCTTGCGCCAGCTGTCGGCGGCGGCGAGCATCCGCGGCCGCGCGTTCTCGACGATCGCGACCGCCTCCTCGTCGCTGACGTCACGCACCCGTCGCCACGGGTCGACCGCGGCGCCCCAGCAGCCCTCGGCCTTCCAGATGTTCCCGATCCCGGCGACGATCCGCTGGTCGAGCAGCGCGTCGCCGATGCCGCGCGTCGGGTCGTCGGCGCGCAGCCGGCGCAGAAAGCGGTCGGGCTGCCAGTCGTCGGCGAGCAGGTCGGGGCCGAGCGCCTGCAGGCGCAGGTCGAAGCGCGTGCGCGACTCGGTCATCAGCTCCAGCAGCGGCCCGTCGAACTCGACGACCTCGCTGTCGCCGGCGCGCAGCACGAGCCAGGCGCGGCGCGGCGCGCGGCGCCAGCGGGCGCCGCTGGCGTAGACGCCCCACGAGCCGGTCATGCGCAGGTGCGAGTGGAGCGTCAGGTCGCCCTCGAAGCGCAGGAAGAGGTGCTTGCCGTACGGGTCGACGCTCGTCACGCGGCGGCCGGCGAGCCGCTCGGGCCAGCGATCCATCGTGTGGCGGCGCTGGGGCGTGCGGATCTCGTCCGGCACGTTGCCTTCGAGCACCGGGCGGATGCGCCGGGCCGCGCGCAGGATCGTGTCGCCTTCAGGCATCCCATGAAGGGTACGAGGCGGCGCGCGGCCCGGGTGAACAATCTGGGATCAGGCGCTCAGCGCCTCCTGTTCAGCACCATCTGTACGCGTAGCCCGCCGCGCCTCTGGCGAGCACCATGCGGTCGCGGTAGATGACGGAGATTCTCGAGCCGCGCGCCGTGCAGGCGGCGTTGAAGAAGCTGATCGGCGCGACGCTTCTGCCGCCTGGGTCCTCGTCGTTGTCGTCGTATTCGATCTCGTAGACGAGCGCGCCGTAGACGTCGGTGTAGTCGTCGCACTCCTCCCACACCTGGCACTCCTCGGCGATCGCGAAGTCGAAGCCGATCGCTCTGCCGACCGGCGCCAGCTCGGTCGTGTTCTTCTGCGCGATCGCGACGCCGGCGGCGTGAGCGCGTCTGGCCAGCAGGGTCGCGAAGGCGCGGTTGTCCGCCTTTGTCAGCTTGCTGCGGGAGCGCGTCCAGGAGTCGAGGTTGTCGGGCTCGATCGCCTGGAAGCCGTCGTCGGCGCAGCTGTCGATCCACGGCCCGATCACGGCGATCAGCGCTCTGCGCTTGGCGTCGGTGGAGGTGTCGAGCAGGATCTCGTTCCACTCCCCGTCGACGACGTATCTGCCGTTCTTCTTCAGCAGCAGGCCGTCGTGGCGTCTGCGCCACCAGCGCGCGCCGCCTTGCTGGCCGGCGACGTCTGGCTGAGTCTGGAAGGCGTTGACGTAACAGACGTTGTAGATGCCGCGGACAGGTGCGGCGTAGCGGTCGCGGCTGAGCACGCCGACGGTCGCGCGCGGTCTGTAGGCGCCGCCGATCTGGTAGTCGAACTGGGCGTTCGGTCGCGGCAGCGTGTACGCCCCTGCCCCGGAGGAGCAGACGGCGAGCGCGACGAGCGAGACCACCAGGGCGAGCAGACTGAGTGTGAACGGGTGGAGACGGATCGGACGGGCCATCGGCGCGAGGATGCCGCTCGTGACTGCGTGCGTCAAGCGGTAGTGTGCGCGAATGAGCAGAAAACACGCAACTTCGCTCATCAGAACTGCGCTGGAGTTGCCCGAGACCCATCTGCCGCGCGCTGCCGTGCCGGCGATCGACGCGCACAACCACCTCGGCAGATGGCTGTCGTCGTGGGTCGGCCGCGACGGCGACTGGGCGGTTGCCGACGTCGGCGCGCTGCTGGCGCTGATGGAGCGCGTCAACGTGACCGCGATCGTCAACCTCGACGGTCGCTGGGGCGCCGAGCTGGAGGCCAACCTCGACCGCTATGACCGCGCCCACCCCGGCCGCTTCGCGACCTTCTGCCATGTGCCGTGGGAGGAGCTGGGAGAGGGCGGCGGCGGCCCCGGCGCGCTCGTCGCCTCGCTGCGCGCCTCGCATGCCGCCGGCGCGCGCGGGCTGAAGGTCTGGAAGGACCTCGGCCTCTCCGTGCGCGACGCCACCGGTGCGCTCGTGCTGCCCGACGACCCACGCCTGCGCGACCTCTGGGAAGCGGCCGGCGAGCTGGACCTGCCGGTGCTGATCCACACCGCCGACCCGGTCGCCTTCTGGTGGCCGGTCGATGAGCGCAACGAACGCTTCGACGAGCTGAGCGTTCATCCCGAGTGGGCCTTCGGCGCGCCCGGGCTGCCGCCGTACGAGCGGCTGATCGACGCGCTGGAGGAGCTCGTCGCGGCCCATCCGCGCACGACCTTCATCGCCGCCCACATGGCCTCGTCCGCGGAACGGCTCGCGCGCGTGGAGCGGATGCTGAGCGCCTACCCGAACCTCGTCGTCGACGTCTCGGCGCGGATCGCCGAGCTGGGTCGCCAACCGCGCGCGACGCGCCGGCTGATCGAGCGCCACCCGACCCGCGTCCTCTTCGGCAGCGACATCTTCCCGCCGCGGCGTGAGATGTACGAGCTGCACTGGCGGTTCGTGGAGAGCGACGACGAGCAGTTCTCCTACAGCCATGATCCGGACGAGCCGTGGCCGCAGGGCCGCTGGCGGATCTCCGCGCTTGACCTCCCGCGCGAGCTGCTGGCGCCGTTCTACGCCGCCAATGCGCGGCGCGTGCTCGCAAATGCCGGACTTTGAACGAGATCGAACGGTTCTGATGCTTGCATTTGAGCGTTTGCTCAGGTATTCATTCACAAATGAGCATCACATCTGACGAGATCACGACGCAGCCCGCGCTCTGGCGGCAGGCCGTATCGCTCGCGAGCGCGGCTGCGGACGTGCTGCCGGCAGCGGGCGAGCGCGCCTGCGTCGTCGGGTGCGGCACCTCGCTCTTCATCGCGCAGGCGTACGCCAGCCTGCGCGAGGGCGCGGGCCTCGGCGAGACCGACGTCTACGCCGCCAGCGAGCTGCCGGAGGGGCGCGACTACGACGTGCTCGTCGCGATCACGCGCTCGGGCACGACCAGCGAGGTGACGCGGGCGCTCCAGCGCACCGCCGCCAAGCGCACGGTCGCGATCACCGCCGTGCTCGACTCGCCGGTCGGCGCGGCCGCCGGCGAGACGATCGACCTCGCCGTCGCCGACGAGACGTCGGTCGTGCAGACCCGCTTCGCGACGACCGCGCTGGCGCTGCTGCGCGCGCAGGTCGACCCCGACGCCGTGCTGGCAGCCGCCGACGACGCCGAGCGCGCGCTGTCGCTCGCGCTGCCCGTGGACGCTGGCGCGGTCGAGCAGTGGTCGTTCCTCGGGCTCGGCTGGACGGTCGGGCTCGCGCACGAGGCGGCGCTGAAGCTGCGTGAGGCGGCGCAGGCGTGGGCCGAGTCCTACAACGCGTTCGAATACCGCCACGGCCCGATCAGCATCGCGGCGCCGGGGCGGGTCGTGTGGGCGCTGAGCGCCCTCGACGTGCCGATCGCCGAGCAGATCCGGGCGACAGGTGCGACCCTGGTCGTGCCCGGCCTCGATCCGATGGCATCGCTCGTATTGGCCCAGCGAGCGATGTTGGCGATCGCCGAGGCGCGCGGGTTGAACCCCGACACGCCGCGGAACCTGACGCGATCGGTGGTCCTGAGCCAGGAGGAGCTCGAGGTCCTGACGTGAGGAACCCGGGTGGCCCCCGACGGCCCGGGCATGTCGATCGGCCGCGGCGCGGCCGTGGAGAGAAGAGAGAGGTCGAGGAAGTGCGCACACGCAAAAGAGCACGCATCGCGCTCGTCGCGCTGCTGACGGCACTGGTGGCGCTCGTCGTCGCCGGCTGCGGCAGCTCCGGCGACGACGACGACGGCGGCGGCGGAAGCGGCGACGGCCCCGTCGAGATCACCTTCTGGCACGGCCAGAACCAGACGGCCGAGAAGGCCCTGAAGTCGCTCGTCGCGAGATTCAACGAGAGCCACCCCGACATCGTCGTGAAGGCTGAGACGGGGGCGCTCTCCGACAGCCTCTACCAGAAGACGACCGCCGCCCTGGCCGGCGGCAAGTACCCCGACATCGTGTACCAGTTCGGTCCCAACGTCGCCTCGCTCGCGCGCAGCCCGAAGGCGCTCGATCTGACCGAGGCGGTCAGAGACCCGTCGTGGAGATGGGACGAGTTCTACCCGGCGGCGCAGGAGGCGACGATGGTCGACGGCAAGGTTCGCGCCGTCCCCGCGCTGATCGACTCGATGGCCGTCGTGTACAACAGAAGACTGTTCAGAGAGGCCGGCGTCGCCGAGCCGAGAGCCGGCTGGACGTGGGACGACTACCGCGCGACCGCCAGACAGCTGACCGACTCCGGCAAGGGCCAGTTCGGCACCGGCTGGCCGGGCGTCGGCGACGAGGACACCGTCTGGCGGCTGTGGCCGATGGTGTGGCAGCTCGGCGGCGACGTGACCGCCGAGGACAACACGAAGGCCGGCTTCTCCGGCGAGCCCGGGCTGAGAGCGTTCACGACGATCAACGAGATGGCCGTCACCGACAGATCGGTCTACATCGACAAGACCGCGGGCAGCGAGAAGATGATCGGGATCTTCAACAGCAACCGCATGGCGATGATCCCGACCGGCCCGTGGCAGCTCCCGGAGACGATCGAGGCGGGGATCGACTACGGCGTCGTGCCGCTGCCGAGCTTCTCCGACAGACCGACGACGATCTCCGGTCCGGACACGTGGATGCTGTTCGACAACGGCGAGGCGCGCGCGAGAGCGGTGACCGAGTTCGCGAAGTGGCTGACGCTGCCGGAGCAGGACGCGGAGTGGGACGTCGGCGCCGGCTCGCTGCCGCTGCGCACGACGACCGCGGCGCAGCCGGTGTGGAGAAGACACTCCGCCGAGGTGGAGGGTCTGGACGTCTTCGTCGCCGCACTCGAAGATGCGCGTGTGCGCCCGACGATCGTCGCCTACCCGAGACTGTCCGAGGCGACCGGCACGGGGATCGTCGAGGTGCTGCTCGGCAGCGCCGACCCGCAGGCCGCGCTCGACAAGGCGGTCGAGGGCGCGGACGAGGCGCTCGCCGGCGACTGACCGTGTCCACGGTCTTCGCGCAAGGACCACGCACGACGGCGCGCCGCGAGGGCGGCGCGCCGCCGCCGCGCCGCCGCGGTCTCGTCGAGCGGATCTTCGGCGAGACGCCGTCGGCGTGGCTGTACATCGCCCCGGCGGTCGTGATCATCGTCGGGCTCGCGATCGTGCCCGTCTTCTGGTCGCTGCTGCTGTCGTTCCAGGACAAGGACCCGATCGCCGAGACGACCTCCTGGGCCGGTCTCGACAACTACCGCGAGCTGCTCGACGACGACGCCTTCCGCGGCGCCGTCGAGCACACGCTCGTCTACACCGGCCTGTTCGTGCCGCTGTCGATCCTCGGCGGCCTCGGGCTGGCGCTGCTGCTGAACAAACGCGTGCGCTTCATCGGCATCTACCGGACGCTCGCGTTCGTGCCCGTGATCGTCTCCGCGACGGTCCAGGGCGTCCTCTTCTCGGTGATCTTCGACGACCAGATCGGGATCGCCAACGGCCTGCTCGACAAGCTCGGGCTCGGTCCGCAGCCGTTCTTCTCCGACGGCAGACAGGCGCTGCTGCTGCTCGTGCTCGCCGGTCTGTGGGCCGGCACCAGCTGCATCAGCTTCTGCGCCGTGATCTTCCTCGCCGCGCTGCAGGACATCCCCAGAGAGCTGACCGAGGCGGCGTCGATCGACGGCGCGCGCTCGTGGGGCACCTTCAAGGCCGTGACCGCGCCTGCGCTGCTGCCCGTGACCGTCTTCCTGCTGCTGTGGCAGACGGTGCAGGGGATCCAGCTGTTCGACCTCGTCTACGGCTCGACCGCCGGCGGCCCCGGCGACTCGACCGTGGTCGTCGTCTACTTCATCTACCGCTCGATCCGCGAGTCGGCCTACGGCATCGGCGCGGCCGCGTCGTACCTCGTGGTCGGCGGCCTGGTCGTCGTCGCGCTGCTGGCGTGGGGCGGCCGCAAGCTGGCCGCGCGGCGCGCGGGTGCGGGTGCGGGGGCGGCGGCATGACGACGCTGCGGCGAAAGCTCCCCTTCGACCCGTGGCACCTCGCGCTGCTGCCGGCGACGCTGCTGCTGGCGGCGCCGCTGCTGTGGATGGTGCTGGCGTCGTTCATGACGAGCGAGCAGCTCTACCGCTTCCCGCCGACGATCATCCCAAGCTCGCTCCACCTCGACGGCTACGACTACCTCTTCGGCAACACCGAGGTCGGGACGTGGTTCCTCAACTCGCTGATCGTCTCCGGCGTCTGCGTCGTCGCCAACGTCCTCTTCTGCTCGATGGCCGGCTACGCCTTCGCGCGGATGCGGTTCCGCGGCTCGGGCGTGATGCTGACGATCATGCTCGCGACGCTGGTGATCCCCTTCCAGCTGACGCTGATCCCGACCTTCATCATCATGGAGAACCTCGGGCTGATCGACACGCTCGGCGCGCTGATCGTGCCGTCGCTGGTGACGCCGTTCGGCGTCTTCCTGCTGCGGCAGTTCTTCCTCGCGCTGCCGCCGGAGCTGGAGGAGGCGGCCTACATGGACGGCTGCTCGCGCTGGAAGATCCTCTGGACGATCGTGCTGCCGCTCGCGCGCCCCGCGCTCGCGACCGTCGCGGTCGTCACCTTCCTGCTGACCTGGAACGACGTCTCGTGGCCGGCGATCGCGATCTCCAGCGACGGCAACAACACGCTGCCGCTCGGCGTCGCGAGCTTCAGAAGCCGCTCGGAGCAGCAGCCCTCGGCGATCATGGCCGCGAACGTGATCGCGACCCTGCCGGTGCTGCTCGCGTTCCTCGCGGCGCAGAAGACGTTCGTGCGCTCGATCGCCTCGGGCGCGGTGAAGGGATGAACGCAGTGACCGAAAGAGAGCTGGTCTGACGATGGGTGCCATCCACCTGAACGGCGTGTCGAAGGTCTACGAGGGCGGCGGCGACGCCGCGGTCGACGACGTGACGCTCGAGGTGCGCGACGGCGAGTTCATGGTGCTCGTCGGCCCGTCCGGCTGCGGCAAGTCGACGCTGCTGCGGATGATCGCCGGGCTCGAGCGCGTCAGCGGCGGCCAGATCGTGATCGGCGAGCGCGACGTGACGGACGTCCCGCCGCCCGACCGCGACATCGCGATGGTCTTCCAGAACTACGCGCTCTACCCGCACAAGACGGTGCGCGAGAACCTCGCCTTCGGGCTCAAGCAGCGCAAGGTCGACAAGGCGGTGATCGACGCGCGCGTCGCCGACGCGGCGCGGATGCTGGGGCTGGAGGAGATGCTGCAGCGCAAGCCGTCGCAGCTCTCCGGCGGCCAGCGCCAGCGGGTCGCGATCGGACGTGCGATGGTGCGCGAGCCGGCCGCCTTCCTGCTCGACGAGCCGCTCTCCAACCTCGACGCGAAGCTGCGCACGACGATGCGCGGCGAGCTGGCGCGGCTGCACGCGCGGCTCGGCATCACGACCGTCTACGTGACGCACGACCAGGTCGAGGCGATGACGCTCGGCACCCGCGTCGCGGTGCTGCGCGGCGGGGTCGTGCAGCAGTGCGCGGCGCCGCAGGAGCTGTACCGCAGACCGAAGAACCTGTTCGTCGCCGCCTTCATCGGCTCACCCGCGATGAACCTCGTCGAGGCGCGGATCGAGGGCGGCTGCGTGCGCTTCGCCGGCCATGCGATCCCGCTGCCCGACGCGCTCGAGCTGCGCGGCGCGACGCGCGACGTGATCCTCGGCATCCGCCCGGCGGCGTTCACGCTCGACGGGCCGCGCGCCGACCAGTCGCTGCCGCGGATCGAGGTCGCGCCCGACCTCGTCGAGCACCTCGGCGACGAGGTCCACGTCAGCTTCGGCGTCGACGCGAGACCGGTCCAGGGCGACGCCGTGCTCGCCGCCGAGGAGGACGTGCACGACACGCGACTGCTCGTCGAGGGCGCGCCGCGCGCCCGCTTCGTCGCGGTGCTCGACGGCCGCCGCGCGCCGCTCGCCGGCGAGCCGGTCGGCCTGCGCGTCGACAACGAGCAGCTGTACTTCTTCGACCCCGCCGATGGTGAGGCGCTCGGCGCGCCGGTCGGCGAGGGCAGCGAGGCGGCCGCGGCGGCGTAGCGCGGTCGCGGCGTCGGCGCGTGCCGGCGCGGCGGCTACACCGCTTCGACGCTGACGCCGGCGGCCGCGATCGTGCGCAGCTCCTCGGCGTCGGCGTCCGCGGTGGTGATCAGCACGTGGACGCGGCCGATCTCGCAGATGCGCGCCAGCGCGGCGGTCCCGACCTTCGAGCCGTCGGCGACGACGATCACGCGCTTGGCGCGCTCGACCAGCATGCGGTTGGTGCGCGCCTCGACCTCGCGGTGGGTCGTCAGGCCGGCGGCGGCGGTGATGCCGTCGACGCCGATGAAGGCGGTCTCGACGTTCAGCTGCGCGAGCGTGTCGTCGGCGAGCGGGCCGACAAGCTCGTAGGAGGCGGCGCGCGCGACGCCGCCGCTGACGATCAGGCGGATGTTCGGCCGCACCGCCAGCTCGGCGGCGATGTTGATCGCGTTGGTGACGACCGTCAGGTCCTGGCGCTGCACGAGCATGCGGCCGACCTCGGTCGTCGTCGTGCCGCCGGTCAGCGCGATCGTCGCGCCGTCGGCGACGTGCGCGACCGCCGCGCGCGCGATCTCCAGCTTCTGCTCGCGGTTGAGCGAGCCGCGGTAGCGCAGCGGCAGCTCGTAGAGGCCGTTGATCGCGACCGCGCCGCCGTGCGTGCGCTCCAGCAGCCGCTGCTCGTGCAGCGTCTGCAGGTCGCGCCGCACCGTCGCGGGGGAGACCCCGAGCGCCTCGACGAGATCCTCGACGTCAACGCTGCCGCGCTCGGCGACCTGTTCGAGGATGCCGCCAAGGCGTTCTGCGCGGTTCATGCGGTGGAGCCTAACGTTCGCGGGGGATCAGGAGGGCTGGACGAGGGCCTGCGCGGCGAGCGTGCGGGCCCGTCGCGGATCGAGCCGGCCGGCGCCGGCCCGCTCGGCGTTGGCGGTCGCCGCGCCGAGCGCCAGCGGCAGCGCCGCCTGCCACAGCTCGGCCGCGTCGGCCGGCACCGCCGCACCGCCGTCGAGCGCCGCCAGCAGGCCGCCGAGGAAGGAATCGCCAGAACCGTTGGGGAAGGGCCCGCGGGCGTCGAGCGTTCCGCGCCAGGCGCGCCCGTCGGGCGCGACCAGATAGGCGCCGGCCTCGCCTGCGGTGACCACCGTCGCCGGTGCGTCGAGGCCGACGAGGTCGCGCCGCTTCAGCAGCGACTCGTGCAGCGCCAGCGCGGCGGCGCGCGGCTCGCTCTGGCCGGTCAGCTCGCGCGCCTCGCTGGCGTTGACCTTGACGAGGTCGGGCGCCGCGCCGAGCGCCGCCGCGAGCGCCGCGCCGGCCTGGTCGACGGCGACGCGCGCGCCGGTCGAGCGGGCGCGCTCGACGAGGTCGGCGCTGGCGGCCGCCGGGATGCCTGGCGGCAGCGAGCCGGAGATCGACGCCCAGCTGGCGCCCGACAGTGCCGAGACGCGGTCGGCGAAGCGCTCCCAGGCGGCCGGGTCGGTCGACTCGCCACGCTCGTAGAACTCGGTCGGGCGGCCCGACTCGGGGTCGGCGGCCGTCAGCGAGCTGCGCGTCTCGCCGGTCGTCCAGACGACGTCGGCGCGGATCGCGTTGTCGAGCAGCTCGTCGGCGATCCAGCGGCCGGCGTGGCCGGCCAGCAGCGCGACGGCGCGCACGTCGCCGCCGAGCGTCGAGGCGGCGCGGGCGACGTTGAGGCCCTTGCCGCCGGCGACGGCGATCAGCTCGGAGGGACGGTGGATCGCGCCGATGCGAACTTGGTCGGCGACGAGGAAGAAGCGGTCGATCGAGGGGTTCGGAGCGAGCGCGGCGATCATCTGGGCAGTTCCTTCGCGAGCCTTGAGGCTTCGTCATGCGTCGCTTGCGCGGCGGTGCCGCCGGCGGCGCGGGTGGAGAGCGTGCCGGCCGCGCACGCGAGCTGCAGCGCTTCGCGCAGCGGACGGCCGTCGAGCAGCGCGCGGACCATACCTGCGTCGAAGCTGTCACCGGCGCCCACTGCGTCGGCGAAGCTCGTCAGACCTGCGGGAACGGTCACCTCCGCACGCGTCCCGGCGCTGATCGCGAAGGCGCCGCGCGCTCCCTGCTTGACGGCCACCAGCGCGCCGTCGGCCGCCAGCTCGGCGGCCGCCGCCTCGACCTCGGCGGCGTCACCGCCGCTCCGCCCGGTCAGGCGCAGCGCCTCGGTCTCGTTCGGCAGCAGCGCGTCGGCGCGCAGCAGCCAGCGCGGCCGCTCGAAGCGCTCGTCGGGGTCGAAGTTGGTGTCGACCGAGACGGTCGCGCCGGCGTCGTGGGCGGCGTCGACGATCGCGTCGCCGTCGCGCGCGAGCGCCGGCAGCAGGTAGATCGCGGCGAGGTGGACGTGGCGCGGCCGCTGCCGCTCGATCGCGGCGACCGCGTCGGCGGCGGTCAGCTCGACCATCGCGCCGCGCTCGGTGTAGATCGCGCGATCGTCGCCGGCGAGCAGGTGGACCGAGAGCCCGGTGCGTCTGCCGGGCAGTACGCGCAGCTCGTCGTCGCGCACGCCGCGCTCGGCCAGCATGCGACGCGCGGCGACGCCGAAGTCGTCGTCGCCGATGGTCGCGCAGAGCGCGGTCGCGAGGCCGATCCGCGCCATTCCGGCGGCGGCGATGCCGGCCGAGCCGCCGAGCACGAGCCGCATCTCGGCGTCGCGCTCGGCCTGACCCCAGCGCGGCGCGAGATCGTCGCCGCTGACGAGCAGGTCGGGGTTCAGGTCCCCGACCACCAAGACGTCGCAGCGCGCTTCCGTCACCCGCGCAGGCCCTCCGGCAGGTGGTCGCCGTGCGCGTCGAGCAGCTCGTCGACGAGCGCGGCTGTCTGATCGAGGTTGAGCGTGCCGGCGGTCGCCGGATCGAGCATCGCCGCGTGCAGGACGTGGTCGCGGCGGCCTTCCAGCGCGGCGCGCACGGTCATGTCGGCGACGTTGAGGAAGGTGCGGTTGAGCGCGGCGAGGTGCGACGGGTAGTCGTGCACCGGCGTCGGCCGCACGCCGGTTCTGTCGACCAGGCAGGGGACCTCGACGGCCGAGCGGGTCGGCAGGTCGGTGAGCAGGCCGTCGTTCTGGACGGTGCCGTAGATCACCTGCGGCTGGCCGGTCACCATCGCGTGCACGATCAGCGAGGCGTACTCGAGGCTGCGCTCCAGCGAGAACTGCTCGCCGGCGGCGAGGCCGGCCTTGATCTGGTCGTACTCGGCGAGGTTCTCCTCGCTGCGCTCGATGTAGTCGCCGATCTTCAGCCGGTAGCGCTCGACCAGCTCGTCGTCGCGCAGGAACCACGGCAGGTACTCGGCACTGTGCTCGCTCGACTCGGTCGGGTAGTAGCCGAGGCGGGTGAACAGCTCCATCCGCACGCGCCGCTTCAGCTCCGGGTCCTGCTCCATCTTCGCGCGCAGACGCGGGTAGAGGTCCTCTCCGTCGCGCTCGAAGCGGAGGATGAACGCCTGGTGGTTGACGCCGGCGCCGAGGAAGGTGACCTCCTCGAACGGCACCTCGATCAGCTTCGCCAGCTCGAGCGTCGTGTGCTGGACCGAGTGGCAGAGGCCGACGACCTGCTTGTGCGGCGAGCCCTCGGCGTACGCCTGGCAGAGGATCGACATCGGGTTGGTGTAGTTGAGCAACCACGCGTCGGGCGCGACCTCGGCGAGGTCCTCGCCGATCCCGAGCATCACGGGGATCGTCCGCAGCGCACGGAAGATGCCGCCGATCCCGAGCGTGTCGCCGATCGTCTGGCGCAGGCCGTATCTGGCCGGGATCTCGAAGTCGATCAGCGTCGAGTCGTGCATGCCGACCTGGACCATGTTGATCGCGAAGTCGGCGCCGGCGAGCGCCTCGCGGCGGTCGGTGTGGGTCGTGATCGTCGCCTTGCCGCCGAGCTGCGCGTCGGTCCAACGGGCCATCGCCTCGGCGGTCGCGAGCCGTTCGGCGTTGATGTCGTGGAGCGCGATGTGGGTGTCGGCCAGCTCCTCGAAGGCGAGCAGGTCGCCGAGCAGTTCGCGCGTGAAGACGACGCTGCCGGCGCCGATGAACGTGATCTTGACCATAGGCGACAGCCTACACTGCGCACTCTTGATCGGCTAGTGTGCAAAACAAGCAATATCAATCGTTATGAGCGACCGACGGTGCGCGGAACGCCGTCGCCGAAGGGAAGTCATGCCGATCGAATCCCCGCTGTTCCTGCTCGCCTTCGACCACCGCTCCGGCCTCGTGCGCGGCATGCTGCGCGGGCAGGAGACGCGCGCGGGCGAGCTGCTGCCCGACGCCAAGCAGGTGATCTACGAGGGCGTCCGATCGGCTGGCGCCGGTCGGATCGCGGGTTCGGCTGGCGCCGAACCCGCGGGCGAGCGTTCGTGGCAGCCCGGCGTGCTCGTCGACGAGCAGTACGGCGGCAGCGTGGTGGGGCCGGCGAAGGCGGCCGGGCTGGCGACGGCGGTCGCGATCGAGGCGAGCGGCCAGGACGAGTTCGAGCTGGAGTACGGCGATGACGCGGCCGCGCACATCGAGGCGCTCGCGCCGACCTACGCGAAGGTGCTCGTGCGCTACAACCCCGGCGGCGACGCGTCCGCCAACGCGCGTCAGTGCGAGCGGCTCGCGGAGGTCTCGCGGATGGTCGCCGCGACCTCCTCCGAGCTGCTGTTCGAGCTGCTGGTGCCGCCGACGACGGCGCAGCTCGACAGCGTTCACGGCGACCGCGACCGCTACGACGCCGAGCTGCGGCCGCAGCTGACGATCGACACGATCGCCGCCTTCCAGGCGGCCGGCGTCGAGGCGCCGCTGTGGAAGCTGGAAGGGTTCGAGACGGTCGAGCAGGCCGAGGCGGTCGCGCGCCAGGGCGGCGCGCCGTGCATCGTGCTCGGCCGCAACGCGCCGCAGGAGCGGGTCGAGCACTGGCTGTCGGTCGCGGCGGCGGCGGAGGGCTGGGAGGGCTTCGCGATCGGCCGCTCGATCTGGTGGGGCGCGATCTCCGGCTACCTGCACGACGGCCTGCCGCGCGATGTGGCGGTCGAGCAGATCGCCGCCCAGTACGCCCAGGCGATCGACGTCTATCTGGCGGCCGAGCAGCGCGCGGCCGTCTGAGCCGTACCGCGCCTCGCCGCGCGCGTCGCGCCCGCGCTGCTCGCGCCGCCGCCGACGCTGCTCGCGCCCCCGCCGACGCTGCTCGCGCCGCCGCCGGGGAACGTCACCTGGGGCCGGTTCAGCCAGCCCTGGATGACACTCCTCGCGCGTCAGCTCTGCTCGACCGCCACGTCGTCGGGCAGCGGGGTCTCCTGCGGCGGGGTGCCTTCGGTCGCGTCCCACGTCGCGTACGCGGTGCCGTCGCGGCCTGTGTGCTCGCCGTCGCCGCCGAGCGCGAGCAGGACCAGTCGCTGCGGGCGGCGGTTGGTGAGCTGGCGGCGCAGGTCGGGGGCGACCCGCGCCAGCTCGCCCGCGCCGAGCGTGTGCTCCTCGCCGTCGATGCCGAGCGCCAGCTCACCCTCCAGGACGAAGAAGACCTCCTCCTGGCGAGCGTGGCTGTGGATGCGGCCGCGCTGGCCGGGCTGGAGCGTGATCAGGTTCATGCCGAAGCTGCTGACCCCCAGCTCTCTGCGCAGCGCCTGGAACCGCTCGCCGCTGCGTGGGTCGAGTCTCGTGAAGCTGAAGCCGTCGTTCATGAGCGCGATCGTAGCCAGGCGCGCTGCTGGGTCGTCGGCCGTGGGGGTCAGCGGCGCGGTCGGCGACCTGCGCTCACGCGGTGAGCGTCAGCCGCCGCGGGCCGGCGCTGAAGCCGACCTCGCCGAGCATCGCCTCCCACGGCGTCCCCATCACCGACTCGCCGTTGACCTTCTCCAGCGCGATCCGTCTGATGCGGCCGGCGCGGGTGTGGTCGGCGAGCGCGAGCAGCGACGCCATGATGCGCGGATCGTCCTCCGCCACGAGCACCTGCAGCGCCTTGCCGCCGCGCTCCAGATAGAGCACCGGCGCGGCGCCGGCGATCACGACCGTCGCGCCGGGCGCGCGGGCGGGACGGCGGCTCTCGCCCTCCCGCTTGGGCCACGGCAGCGCGGCGCCGAACGGCTGCGCCGGGTCGGTCGCGGCGAGCACGATCGGAGATGACTCCTCCGGCGCTCTCTGCGCTCGCAGCCGCTCGACCGCGCCCGGCAGGGCGAACTGCGCGCCGCCGAGCCCCTCGACGAAGTAGCCACGTCGCGCGACGCCGATCGTCTCCAGCTGCGACAGCTCGCTGTAGATCCCCGAGAAGCCGCCCGGCACGCCTTCGGCCAGCACCAGCTCACGCGTCAGCAGGCCGTAGCGCTCCAACAGCAGCTCGGCGAGCGCGCGCCGCTTCGCGCTCGGATCGCTCGGCTGCCCCGGCGCGGGGCGGAAGAGCGGCTCGGTCAGCGACCAGCGGCCTTGCACTTCGGCGCGACCCGCTCCGCGACGCGAGGAGAAACGCCCGGGTCGGCCGGCGCGCATCGCCGCCCGTCTCTGCGCGCGCGCGAGCGTCAGCCGTGGCGCGCGCAGCGGTGCGAAGGCGTCGTTGGTGACCTCGCCGGCCCACGCCAGATCCCACAGCGCCTCCTGAATCTGCTCCGGCTGCGTCGAGAGGTCGACGAGCAGGTCGGTGAAGAAGCAGGAGCCCTGCGCCAGCCGCTCGCGCACCGCGACGTGCTCGGGCAGGTCGAGCGCGGGCGTTCTGCCGGCGATCGGCGGCGGCCCGACGAGAGGCGCGTCGTCGCGGAAGTAGAGCGCGACCTTGCCGTTGGTGCGGCCGAGCGCGCCGGCGCCGATCCAGACCAGCTCGCCGCTGGCGCAGAGCTGGTCCATCCACGTCGCCGAGTAGGCGCCGACGCGCCGCGGCAGCACGTCCGTCTCCCACGTCGCGGGCGTCAGCGCCAGTCCCTGCAACGGCACGAGCTGCTCGCGCAGGCGATCGATCCCGGCGCCGGACGGCGGATGCTTGTCGACCCCCTGCCACGACGGCAGGAAGGTCGCCAGCGCGCGCTGGTCGGCCGGCTCGATCTCTCTGCGCAGCACCGCCAGGGATGCGCGCCGCAGCCGCCGCAGCACGTCGGCGTCGCACCATTCACGCGTGCCGGAGACCCCGCCGGGCCGCAGCTCGCCGCGCACCAGCTCGCCGTCGCGCTCCAGCGCTCTCAGCGCCGGCGACGGATCGAGCCCGAAGCGGATGCGCGGCTCGTCGGTCGTGAACGGCCCGTGCGTCTGCGCGTAGCGCCGCAGCAGCCGCACGAGCGCGTCGGGCACGTCGGCGAGGAAGGCCTCCGGCAGGCCGCCGGGCGGCACGACGCCGAGCGCGTCGCGGTACATGCCGGCGTCGGCGGCGTCGACCCAGCGCTGCTCGCCGCCGATCCGCAGCAGCACCGCGCGCCGCTCGGCCGCGAGCTGTTCCAGCAGCGGGCCGGCGTCGACGCCGGCGACGACGCGCTGCGAGGCCTCGACCGCGGTCAGGTCGCCGACGCGCCGCAGCACGTCGTGCAGCTCGTCGCGCGTGCTCGCGCGCGTGCGCTCGGAGCGGTGCTGGAGGTCGTCCTCGACCTGGTCGAGCGCGTCGGCGTCGATCAGGTCGCGCAGCTCCTCCTGGCCGAGCAGCTCGCGCAGCAGGTCGCGGTCGAGCGACAGTGCCGCCGCGCGCCGCTCGGCGTTGGGCGTGTCGCCCTCGTACATGTACGTCGCGACGTAGTCGAACAGCAGCGAGGAGGCGAACGGCGACGCCGTCGGCGTCTCGACCTCGACCATCGAGATCTCACGCCGCTGCAGCTGCGTCAGCAGCTCGCGCAAGCCCGGCAGGTCGAGCACGTCGCGCAGGCACTCGCGGTAGGTCTCGAGGATGATCGGGAACTCGCCGTAGCGCTTGGCGACTTCCAGCAGCGTCTGCGCCTTCAGCCGCTGCTGCCACAGCGGCGTGCGCTTGCCGGGGTACGCGCGTGGGATCAGCAGTGCCCGGCCGGCGTTCTCGCGGAAGCGCGCTCCGAACAGCGCGCTCGACGACAGCTCGGCGACGACCGCGTCCTCCAGCGCGTCCGGCTCGATCAGCGCGAACTCCGCGCCGGGCGGCTCGTCGGCGTCGGGGAGGTGGACGATGATCCCGTCGTCGGACCAGATCGCGTCGGCCTCCAGCCCCAGCTCGTCGCGGATCTTCGCGCTCAGCGCCAGTCCCCAGGCGGCGTGGATGCGGCCACCGTACGGCGACAGGATGCACAGTCGCCAGTCACCGATCTCGTCGCGGAAGCGCTCGACGACGATCGTGCGATCGCTCGGGATCACCCGTGTCGCCTCCTGCTGCTCGCGCAGGAAGTCGAGCAGGTTGCGAGCCGCCTTCGGGTCGAGGTCGTGGCTCTGCTCCAGCGCCTCGGCCGGCTGATCGACCGCCCAGCGGCTGAAAGCGCCGATCGCCTCGCCCAGCTCCTTGGGGCGCCCGATCCCATCGCCGCGCCAGAACGGCACGGCGCCCGGCGCGCCTGGCGCCGGCGTGACGATCACGCGGTCGCGGCCGATCTCCTCGATCCGCCACGACGAGGCGCCGAGCAGGAAGGTCTGGCCCGGCCGGGCCTCGTAGACCATCTCCTCGTCGAGCTCGCCGACGCGGCGACCATCGGGCAGCGTGACCATGAAGAGACCGCGGTCGGGGATCGTCCCGGCGTTGGTGACGGCGAGCTGGCGGGCGCCTCTGCGCGGCCGCACGACGCCGGCGATGCGGTCCCAGACGATCCGCGGTCGCAGCTCGGCGAACTCGCTGGAGGGGTAGCGGCCGTCGAGCATGTCGAGCACGTTCTCGAGCTGCTGGCGGCCCAGCTCGGCGTAGGAGTGGGTCCGCACGACGCGCGCGTACAGCTCGTCGACGTTCAGCTCCTCCTCGGCGGCGGCCATCGCGACGATCTGCTGCGCGAGCACGTCGAGCGGGTTGCGCGGCACGACCGTCGGCTCGATCGCGCCCTCGCGCATCCGCTGCGCGACGACCGCGCACTCCAGCAGGTCGGCGCGGAACTTCGGGAAGATGCGGCCCTTGCTCGTGTCGCCGACGTTGTGGCCGGCGCGGCCGATCCGCTGCAGGCCGGCGGCGACCGACTTCGGCGACTCGACCTGCAGCACGAGGTCGACGGCGCCCATGTCGATCCCCAGCTCCAGCGAGCTGGTCGCGACGATGCAGGGGATCGCGCCGGCCTTCAGCTGCTCCTCGACGATCAGCCGCTCCTCGCGCGCGAGCGAGCCGTGGTGGGCGCGCGCGATCTCCATGACGGGCTTGCGCGCGTCCGCCCCCTCCGCGTCCTCCCCCTCGGGCGGCTCGTTCGCCAGCTCGTTGAGTCGCAGCGCCAAGCGCTCGGCCGAGCGGCGGTTGTTGACGAAGACGATCGTCGAGCGGTGCTCCCGCACCAGTCTCAGCAGCTCGGGGTAGATCGCCGGCCAGATCGAGCGGCGCGTCGCCTCGCCGCCGGGAACGGGATCCAAGGGGTCGGCATCGGTGCCTTGCTCAGGCTCCACCATCGACTCGACCGGCACGTGGATCTTGAGGTCGAGCGGCTTGCGCACGCCGGTGTCGACGATCCGGCATCTGCGCTTCGGGCCGACCATGAAGCGGCCGACCTCCTCGAGCGGGTTCTGCGTCGCCGACAGTCCGATCCGTTGAACGCCCGCCCGGCCTTCGTGCTCTCCGACCAAGGCGTCGAGCCGCTCCAGCGTCAGCGCCATGTGCGCGCCGCGCTTGGTGCCCGCGACGGCGTGGATCTCGTCGAGGATCAGCCACTCGGCGCCGGTCAGGATCTCGCGCGCTCTGCTGGTCAGCATCAGGTAGAGCGACTCGGGCGTCGTGATCAGCACGTCCGGTGGATTGCGCAGCATCGCCGCGCGCTCTCTCTGCGGCGTGTCGCCGGTGCGGAGCGCGACCGAGATCCCACGCTCCGGCGCGATCCCCTTCAACGGCGCGCGCAGGTTGCGCTCGATGTCGTACGAGAGCGCCTTCAGCGGCGAGACGTAGATCAGCCGCGTTCTTCTGGCGTTGTCGGGCTGGGGCGTCGCCGCCAGCCGATCGAGCGCCCAGAGGAAGGCGGCGAGCGTCTTGCCGGAGCCGGTCGGCGCGGATATCAGCACGTGCTCGCCGGTCGCGATCGCCGGCCACGCCTGCGCCTGTGCCTCGGTCGGCGCATCGAAGGCGCGCGTGAACCAGTCGCGCACGACCGGCGTGAAGGAGCTGAGCGGTGAGGAGGGGGAGTGTGCCATCGGAACGGATACGAGCCTAGCGGCTGGCGGGATCGGAGGCGAACGCGTGTTCGTCTTCGCACATGACATATGTATGTTGTTGACGAATGTGTGCAGGTCGAGATACGTTGGCGTACATGAACGCGAACATGCTCAACCGGCGCACTCAGGTTCTGCTCGACGACGAGCGCTACGTCCGTCTCGAACGCGTGGCCCGGGAGAGCGGCAGATCGGTCGGGGCCGTGATCCGCGAGGCGATCGACGCGAAGTTCGCGCGCGAGGATCTGACGCAGCGCCGCCGAGCTGCCGCGGACTGGCTGCTGGCACTGCCGACGCCCGAGGAGCCTGAGCCGGATTGGGCTGTCACGAAGGCCGAGATGCTTGACAGCTTCGGTGCCCCGCCGGCCTGATGGCGCGAGTCCTGCTGGATACGAACGTCTTCGCCTACGCCATGGGTGGGCCGTCGCCCTACCAGGAGCCCTGCCGAGGCATCCTCGAACTGCTCGCGACCGGTGCGATCGAGGGCGAGGTCAGCACCGACCTCGTGCAGGAGTTCCTCCATCTCCGCTTCCGGCGCACGAGAGATCGCCACGCCGCCGCGGAGGCGGCGCGTCACATCGCGATACTCGTGGCGCTGCACGACGTGACCGCGTCGGAGCTGACGCGGGCGCTCGCGCTGTTCCAGCGGCACGACCACCTCGGCGCGCGCGACGCGATGTTCGCCGCGATCGCGCTCAATCGCAGACTCGACGCGATCCTCACGGCCGATCGCGGCTTCGACGGCATCCCCGGCCTGACGCGTGTCGACCCGCTCGATGCCGCGGCGGTCGAGGGGCTCTGCGGCTGAGCGACGCGCGCGCCGCGGCGGGGACGCGCGCCGCCGGCGAGCCGGCGCTATGGCGTCCCGAGCCCGGCCAGCTCGCGGGCGCGCAGCAGCACGGCGTCGGTCATCGGCACGGTCAGGCGGCCGGTGAAGGTGTTCTGCTGGCTGGGGTGGTAACAGCCGATCAGCGCCCAGCGTTCGCCGATCAGCTCAGCGCCGTGGCCGAATCTCGGCTTCGGCCGCGGGACCGGATCGCCGAGCGCGGCGCGCAGGCGCAGCGCGGCCTCCCATGCGAAGCCGCCGAGGCAGACGATCGTGTCGACGTCGCGGAGCAGTTCCAGCTCGCGCGTCAGGAACGGGAAGCAGTTGTCGCGCTCGGCCGGCAGCGGCTTGTTCGCGGGCGGAGCGCAGCGGACCGCGGCGTTGACGTAGACGCCGTGCAGCTCCAGGCCGTCGTCGCGCGCGACCGAGGTCGGCTGGTTGGCGAGGCCGCAGCGGTGCAGCGCGGCGAACAGCCAGTCGCCCGAGCGGTCGCCTGTGAAGATGCGGCCGGTGCGATTGGCGCCGTGCGCGGCGGGCGCGAGCCCGAGCACGAGGATGCGCGCGTCGGGATCGCCGAAGCCCGGCGCGGGCCGGCCCCAGTACTCCTGGTCGGCGAAGGCCGCGCGCTTGACGGTCGCGACCTCCTCGCGCCACGACACCAGCCGCGGGCATCTGCGGCAGTCGACGATCTCGGCGGTCAGGGCCCGCAGGCCGGCGCGGTCGCCGCTCATCGCACGCGACAGTCGGCGGCCGCGCGGCGGCGGACGGGCGCGCGGCGGCGATCGCCCGCCATCAAGCGGGCGGCTGGCGCTGACCGAGCAGACCGAGCGCGAAGCGCTCGATCAGCGGCTGCAGGTCGAGCGGATGGGCCGGCTGCCCGAGCCGGACCTGGCGCGACGCGAGCTCGACGATCGCGCCGACGATCGCGAAGGAGTCGTCCGGCGTGGAGAAGCGCGGCGAGCCGGTCGTCTTCGCCATCCGCTCGTTCTCGCGGTCGACGACGCGCGCGAACCGCTCCAGGATCTCGTCGCGTCTGCGTGCCGCCGCGGGCCCGGCGCCGATGATCTCCACGAGCAGCGTCTGCGCTTCGTTGGGGAACTCGACGAGCGCCATCAGGAACGCTCTCATTCCCTCGCGCTGGCGCGTGAGCGGATCCTCGCCGGCCGCCGTCGCCGCCTTCACGATGCGACCGATCAGCACGTCCCACGCGTAGTCGAAGAGCGCGATGATGCACTCCTCCTTGTTGGCGAAGTGCTCGTAGAACGTCGCCTTCGACATGCCGGCGGCGCGGCTGATCGACTCCGCGCTGGCGTCGGCGTAGCCCGTCTCGGCGAAGACTGCTGCCGCGGCCTCGAACAGCCGCGCCCGCTGCAGACCGAGCCGGACTTCGAGCGGTGGTGCGTGCCGGCCGCGAGGGATCGCGCTACGCGGCGTGGTGCGGTCGGAGCTGGCCATCGCAATGATCGATGCCAGTCTAACTCTGTCGAGCGGTCGCGGGCGGCGCGCCGAACGGTGGCGCGCCAGATCGGTCAGCCCGAGGGCGTCAGCCGAGCGCGCGCCCGTACTGGCGCTCGTAGTACTCGCGGTAGTCGCCGGAGCGGATCGGCTCCCACCACCACGTGTTCTCGCGATACCAGTCGACCGTCTGCTGCAGACCCTCGGCGAAGTGCACCCGCGCCTCCCAGCCGAGGCCGCGCAGCTTCTCGGACGAGAGCGAGTACCGGCGGTCATGGCCGGGTCGGTCGGTGACGTACTCGATCAGCGAGTCGTCGTTGCCGGTCGCGGAGACGATCCGCTTGACGACCTCGATGTTGGGACACTCGTCCGGCCCGCCGACGTTGTAGACCTCGCCCGCGGCACCCTGCTCCAGCACATGGCCGATGCCGCGCCCGAAATCGGTCACGTAGAGCCAGTTGCGCACCTGCATGCCATCGCCGTAGACCGGCAGCTTGTCGCCGTGCAGCGCGTTGAGCACCATCAGCGGGATCAGCTTCTCCGGGTACTGATACGGCCCGTAGTTGTTCGAGCCGCGCGCGATCAGCGTCTCGAGCCCGTACGTGTGGAAGTAGCTGAGCACGAGCAGGTCGGCGCCGGTCTTCGTCGCGCTGTACGGCGAGGAGGGCTGCAGCGGGGAGGTCTCGGTGAAGGAGCCCTCCTCGATCGAGCCGTAGACCTCGTCGGTCGACACCTGCACGTAGCGGACGCCGGCCTTGCGCGCGGCCTCCAGCAGCACGTACGTGCCCTGGCCGTTGGTCGTCACGAATGCGTCCGGCTCTGCGATCGAGCGGTCGACGTGCGTCTCGGCGGCGAAGTTGACGACGGCGTCGACGCCGTCGATCGCGTCGGCGACCGCGGACGGGTCCTCGATCGCGCCGTGCACGAAGCGCACGTCGTCGATCACGTCGTGCAGGTTCTCGCGACGGCCGGCGTACGTCAGCTTGTCGAGGACGACGACGTCGTCACCGTGCTCACGGACGCGGATGCGGACGAAGTTGGAGCCGATGAAGCCGGCCCCGCCGCAGACGAGCAGCTTCATGCGTGCACCTCTCGTGCGTTGAGGAAGTCGGACAGGCCCCCTTGCCACGGTGGCAGCAGAGGGCACTCCGCGCGCTCGCTGGCGAGCGCGCTGAAGGCGGGACGCGGCGCCGGCCGCGGCATCTCCGCCGTCGTGCACGGCAGCACGCGGCAGGTGACGCCGGCCTGACGGAAGATCTCGATCGCGAAGGCGTTCCAGGAGACCGGCGCGCCGCCGCCGGCGAGGTGGAAGATCCCCTGCGCCTCGCGCGCGTCGCCGAGCGCGAGCGCGAGCAGCGCCGGCGCGAGATGGGCGGTCGCCGTCGGGCAGCCGATCTGGTCGTCCACGACGGTGACCTCGTCGCGCTCCGCGGCCAGCCGCAGCATCGTCGCGGCGAAGTTGCCGCCGCCGGTGCCGAACAGCCACGACGTGCGCGCGATCGCGTGCGACCCGCCGGCGGCTGCGACGGCCTGCTCGCCGGCGAGCTTGGTGCGGCCGTAGACGCTGTGCGGCCCGGTTGCGTCGGACTCGACGTACGGCAGCGCGCCGGCCGGCCGGTCGCCGGCGAAGACGTAGTCGGTCGAGATGTGGACCAGCCGCGCGTCGAGCTCGGCGGCCGCGCGCGCGACGTTCGCGGCCGCGGTCGCGTTGACGGCGGCGGCGCCGTCGGGGTCCTGCTCGGCGCCGTCGACGTCGGTCCAGGCGGCGCAGTTGACGATCGCCGCGGGCGCGGCCGCCGCGAGCGCGGCGGCGACGGCGCCGGCGTCGGTCACGTCCAGTTCGGCGCGCGCCAGCGAGACGACCTCGTGGCCGGCGGCGCGGGCGGCGGCGGCGACGTCCTTCCCCAGCATGCCGCCCGCCCCCGTGACGAGGAGGCGCGAAAAGCTGCGGCCTGCGGCCTTGCTTTCCGCCGGAAACGCTCGCCCGGAGGGCTCGCCTTTCCGAAGGCTCATGGAATACCGATCTCCGAGTTGTCGCCGACCATGAAGCGGTAAGCGCGCGGCTGGCTGCTGTCGCGGCGGATGCGCGAGTTGCGTCCCATCAGCGACGACTCCATGCGGCCGTCGAGGTTGCGCACCGAGGAGCCGGCCAGCAGGATCGAGTGCTCGACCTCGGCGTTCTGGATCTCGCAGTCGACGTCGATCGCCGTGTACGGGCCGACGTAGCAGTCGGTCAGCCTCGCGCCCGCGGCGATCACGGCCGGGCCGCGCACGGTCGCGCGGATCAGCGTCGCGCCCGCCTCGACGATCACGCGGCCGTCGACGGTCGAGTCGATCAGCTCGCCCTCGATCCGCGGCTCGATCGCGTCGAGGATCAGGCGGTTGGCCTCGAGCATGTCGTCGAGCCGCCCGGTGTCCTTCCACCAGCCGCGCACGACGTGCGGGTCGACGCGCAGGCCGGTGTCGACCAGGTGCTGGATCGCGTCCGTGATCTCCAGCTCGCCGCGTCTGGACGGTCTGATCGCGCGCGCGGCGTCGTGGATGCCCGGCGTGAACATGTAGACGCCGACGAGCGCGAGGTCGGTCGCGGGCTCCTTCGGCTTCTCGACCAGGCGTGTGACCGAGCCGTCGCCGTTGAGCTCGGCGACGCCGTAGTTCTCGGGGTCGTCGACCTGCGTCAGCAGGATCAGCGCGTCCGGCTCGTTGGCGCGGAAGGCGTCGACCAGTTCTTGGATCCCGCCCTGCAGCAGGTTGTCGCCGAGGTACATGACGAACGGCGAGTCACCGAGGAACGACTCGGCGGTCAGCACCGCGTGCGCCAGGCCGAGCGGCTCGTCCTGGAGGATGTAGGTGATCTCGACGCCGAACTGCGAGCCGTCGCCGGCGACCTCGCGGATCTCCTCGCCGGTCTCCGGCGCGATGATGATCCCGATCTGGCGGATCCCCGCCGCGGCCATCGCGTCGATTCCGTAGAAGAGCACGGGCTTGTTGGCGACCGGCACGAGCTGCTTGGCGCTCGTGTGCGTGATCGGCCGCAGCCGCGTCCCCTTGCCCCCGGAGAGGATCAGTCCCTTCAGTTCGTTCATGCGACTGCCCAGCCTAACGGGCTGCCGCGGCCCGCGCAGCGCGCGGGCCGTGTTTCAGTAGACCCCGCCGAGCTTGCGGTGGTCCCACGTGACGGGCGGCTCGGCGGCGACGAACTGGAGCGCGACGCGCTTGGGCGCCTGCGCCCGCACCATCGCCTCGACCTCCGGAGCGGGCTCGCCGCCGCCGCCGTAGCGTCTGAACAGCTCGAGCCCGAAGGCGGTGACGGCGTCGACGTCGTGATGGAGGCGCGCGCGGGCCTTCACCATCACGCCGCGCAGCTGGTCGTACTGCTCGCCGCTCTCGACCTGGAGCGTCACGCGGTCGTCGCGCTCGAGGTTCTTGACCTTCTGCGATCTCGCGTAGGTCCACGCCCACAGCTCGCCGTCGCGGACGGTGAACCAGAGCGGCATCAGGTGGGGCCAGCCGTCTCTGCCGACGGTGGCGACGACGACGGTGCGCTGCTCGTCGAGGAAGGCCGCCAGCTCCTCCTCGGTCATGCGGATCAGATCGCGTCGGCTCATGGCGGGCGAGCCTAGATGATCGATGCCGACCGCACGGTAGGTTGCTGTCGCGCCCAGTATTGACCTTGGCGATCGATTCGATCAAGATTCACCGATGTCGTCAGGTATCGTGCCGCGCGTGCCAGAGGAGACCTCCGCCGTCGGCAGGCCGGGGCGCAAGCGCAGGCCTGCCGCGCCGCACGACGTCCAGCTGCCCTCCGGCCGTCATGGGCTGTCCCCGAGATTCGTCGCCGACAACCAGCGCGACCGGATCGTCGAGGCGCTCGTCGACGTCGTCTTCTCGCTCGGCTATCCGGCCGCTTCGGTCGAGCGCGTCTCGGCCCGCGCCGGCGTCTCGCGCCGGACCTTCTACGAGCAGTTCGACGGCAAGGAGGACGCCTTCGTGCGCACCTGCGACGACGCCGCCGCGAGGCTCTACGCGCGCGTCGACGCGGCGCGCGCGACCGGGACGACCGCGTCGGAGCAGCTTCACGCCGGGCTCGCCGCCCTCCTCGACGGGCTCGCGCGCAAGCCGAGAGTCGCGCACATGTGCGTCGTCGGGATCCTCTCGGCCGGGCCGGCGGCGATCGAGCGGCGCGACGCGCACAACGCCGGTTTCGCGCGGCTGCTCGAAGAGATCGCGCGGGGGCAGGGCGGCGCGCCGCTGCCGCCGCTGACCGCGGAGGGGATCGTCGGCGCCGTCCACGACGTCGTCTACAAGCGGATCGCGGCCGGCGAGACGAGCACGCTGCCGGCGCTGCTCGACGACCTGCACGGCTTCTGCACGCTCTTGTTCGGGCAGGCGACCGACCCGCGGCGGGCGTAGTGCTGCGCAGCGAGCCGACCCCGGATCCCGCCGCGCTGGCTGACTACCAGCGCGTGCTCGACCGCGTCTTCGAGCGCAGTCGCGAGCTGATCGAGAGCGCGCCGACGTGGCAGGCCGGGCTCTACCGCGCGGTGCTCGCCTGTTACACGGAGATGCGCTCCAACCCGCAGGCGCTGCACCTGCACTTCATCGCCACGATGCGCGACGCGCGCGTGCTGCAGACGCGCGTGCGGCACCGCGACCGCCTGCTGGCGCTGCTGGCGCGCACGCGCGACGACGCACCTGACTCGCTGCACGGCGAGTTCCTGCTGAACATGATCCACGCGTCGATGCGGACGCAGATCAAGGCCGGCGCGACCCCGCCGGACCTCGACGCCGCGGAGCAGACCTTCGCGACGATCCTCTGGCGCGGCGCGCCGCTGGCCCGCTGAAGCGGGCCGCTCCGACCGCTCTATCTGAACGCCTTCCGAACGCCCGAGAACCGCGCTGCGGCGGGCTTTTGACGACCGTCGCGGCGGCTGGAAAGGTGGCATGCGCGAATTCTAATGTTGACTAAATCGGTCGACAATGAGAGATTGTTTTTCGAAGTCGTTGTCACCGGTCGCTAGGAGCCTCACCCGTGTCAAGACGTACGCCCTCCGTTGGACGGGGCCTGCAGAGCGCTGTCATCGCGCTCGCGCTCGCCCTTCTCGCAGTCGTCGCGGTCGCCGCGCTGGCGGTGCAACCCGCGACCGCCGCGAGAGCGACGAGCAAGGCAGCCGCCAAGGTCGCGCTCACGCAGGCGAAGGTGACCGGGCAGACGCTCACGCTCGCCGGCCGCGTCGAGCTGCCGCGCGGCGCCGCGATCCAGCGCAGACGCGTGAAGGTCGCGTTCGCGCTCGCCGGCGCGCGTGGCAAGAGCGAGCGCTTCACGGGGCCGATCGACGCCAGACACGCGTTTCGGCTGAGACGGGCGACCAAGCTGACCGGCAGGCTCGCGCTCACCGTCCGCGTCACGATCGGGGGGCGGCAGTCGGGCAGAGCGCTGACGCGCAGCGTGACGGTCAAGGCGGCGGCGAGAACGACGACGCCGACGACCGGGGGCGGCGGGACGACGACGCCCGGCGGCGGCGGTGGGACGACGCCGCCGCCGGCGCCCGGCCCCGCCCCGGCGCCCGTCGGCGCCACGCCCCTCATCGGCCTCTTCAAGCTCGATGCGGGCCAGGAGGACGCCAGCGGCAGACGCAGCGGCACCTGGTTCGCGATGCTCAACCCGGGCGGCGAGCCGATGAGCAACCACGATTCGCCCTTCCGCGACAAGGACTTCACGCCGCTGGGCCCCGGCAGCGACGGCGGGCTCCGCACCGACGCCTACCAGGAGCCGCCGGTGCCGGCCTACTCGGGCCCCTGGGTCGAGGCCGAGCAGATCCTCCGCGGCGACGCGCTCGCGAGCCGGATCGTCCAGCCGCAGAAGTTCTTCGGCGTGAATTTCAGCATCGTCACGGCGGCGACCGACGCGCAGACGGGGTCGGCCGATCCGCTGCCGCAGATCAGCCACAAGGACGGCCGGATCAGCGGGCAGGTGACGGCGTGGGTCGCGCAGTGGAACGGCATATCGTTCAACCAGGGGGCGCCGAAGCCGGACGGCACGCTGCCCGGGCGCACCGCCGCGCTGAGCGGCACCTACGACGCCGCGACCCGGCGATTCGTGCTCGAGTGGAAGAGCTTGATCGTCGGCGGCCCGTTCGACACCTTCACCGGCTCTTGGCATCTGGAGGGGACGTTCGTCCCGAGCTGAGCGACCGGGGCAACCGCGACGGCGCTCGCGCGCTCGGGGGTTGCGAAGACTGCATTGACGTGAGTCGGTGACCGCGGCAGTTCCAGCTGCCGCCGTCACCAGAGCTCACGTCACCAGCAGGCCGCGAGGGGGAACTCGCGCGCAGTGCCTAGCGATGCATTGGCTGTCATCGCGTCCATTCACTCCAAACAACAGCCAAGGAAAGGGTAACAAGATGGCCACCACCATCAGCACGCGGCGGATGTCGCTGCGCACCATGCTGCTCACGCTCGTCCTCGGCGCAGCCGCGGTCGCGGGCTTCACCGGCTCCGCGAACGCCGCGACGGTCACGCTCAACAGCGGCGTGATCAGACTCGGCACGTACGACAGCACCAACAACCCGCCGGTCAACGGTTCGTGGGTGCGGCTGTACCAGGACGGGACGTCGACGTTCTACTCGAACAGATCGTCGCTCACGAGAGACCCGACGTACACGCAGCTCGTCAACGGCACGGCCGGGATCCTGCTCGGCAGAGCACAGGTGTCCGAGGGCTTCAGCGGCCCCGACTCGCTGTCGGACGACATCCTCAACCCGCAGCAGTTCGACAGCGTCAGATTCGGCGTCTTCACGACCTCGGGGCCGACGCTCCTGGTCGATGACACGACGAACCAGATCGTCGGCGGCAACTTCAGCACCTGGACCGTCGGCTACGGCGGCACCGACTACCCGACCGGCGCCAGCGGCAGCGCCCTGAGAGGCACCGTCGACCCGACCGGCGGCGCGATCACGCTGCGCTGGACGGCCGACATCACGAACGGTCCCTTCGCGCCGTTCACCTCGGAGTGGGAGATCAAGGGCACCTACACGCCGTAGGCGAGCCCGTCACAGCAACACCGGCAGAGCGGGGTGGCGCGCAGTGGCGCGCCGCCCCGCGCCGCTGCTCGAGTTCACAAAGGAAGAAGGCGCATGCACCATCCGATCACCTCCCCGGCCGCCCGCGACCCCAAGCGGCGCCACGCGCGCCGCGCGCGCGCGGCCGCCTGCGCGATCGCCGCGCTCGCGGTCGCGCTGCCGGCCACCGCACGGGCGGCGCAGACCCAGTTCGTCAGCTGGGGAGCGGACGGCGGCGGCTTTCCGCAGGCTCTGGTGCCGGCACCGGTGGCAGACGCCGCCGGGGCGACCGCCGCGGCGATCGCGGGCGACCGCTCGTTCGTGCTGACGCCTGAGGGCGTGCGCGGCCGCGGCGTCGCGAGCAGCGGCGGGCTCGGCCTCGGCGACGGCGTCTTGCCCGACGAGGGAGCGTTCACCGCGATCCCGGGCACGGCAGGCGCGGTCGCCGTCTCGGCCGGAACGACCGCGACGCTCGTGCTGAAGGGCGACGGGACCGTGCTCGCCTTCGGCGGCAACAGCTACGGCGACGCCGGTGCGGCACCGGGGACGAGCGTCGGCACTCCGACGGCCGTCGCAGGCTTGACCAACGTCAGAGCGATCGCCTCCGGGACGAGCGCCAGCTTCGCGCTCAAGGCCGACGGCAGCGTGTGGGCATGGGGCCGCAGAGACACGCTCGGCAGCCAGGCCGCCTACGACGGCGGTGACCGCGCCACGCCCACCCAGGTCGAGCTGCCCGCCGGGACGACCGCCACCGCGATCTCCGGCGGCAGCCAGCACGCGCTCGCGCTGCTGAACGACGGCACCGTCGCCGCATGGGGGCGCAACGGCCAGGGACAGATCGGCGACGGCTCGACGCCGTCCTCCGCCAACCTGCTGACGAGCGCGGTGCGCGTCTTCACGCCGCCGCCCGGCCTCACCGTCAGATCGATCTCGGCCGGCTACCTGACGAGCTTCGCGCTGCTGTCCGACGGCAGCTTCCGCGCCTGGGGGCGCAACCTCTTCGGCCAGCTCGGCCTCGGCGCCGGCACCACCGACAGAGTGCTCGTGCCGACCGCGCCCAACCCCAACTCCCTGCCGTCGTTCCCGGCCTATCCGAGACTGACGCAGATCAGCGCCGGCTTCTACTCGACCTACGGGCTCGGTGAGGACGGCTTCGTCTACGCGTGGGGCAACGGCGGCAGCGGCGAGTTGGGCAGCCCCACGTACGCGTACAGATTCCCATTCGACGGCAGCGCCGGCGGTGCCGGCCAGACGGCGACCGAGATTCCCCAGCGGGTCGGCGTGCTGAAGCAGGTCCCGTGGCTCTCCGTCGGCACAGGCGCCTACCGCCAGCTCGTGCTGACCGAGCAGACGCTGCAGCCGGCCTCCACCGACCGCGGCAGCATCGCCTTCCTTGGCCAGGAGGTCGGGACGCTGAGCCGCGCCCGGGCGGCCTACGTCGCCTCGCGCGGCGCGCCCTCGACGATCACGCGCGTGCGGATCGTCGGCGAGCACCGCGACGACTTCCTCTTCGCCCGCTTCGGCATCGACGACGCGACGCTGCCGTATGTGCTCGACGCCAACCGCGAGTTCGGGTTCTACGTCCGCTTCTCCCCGTCGGAGCCGGGCCTGCGGACCGCGACGCTGGTGGTCGACGCCGCGGGCGAGACGGCCTACATCCCGCTCGAGGGCTTCGGCACCGAGCCGAGCGGCGGCCCCGCCGGCGAGAAGGGCGACAAGGGTGACCCGGGCGCCGGCGGCCCCGCCGGGCCCATCGGGCCGACGGGACCGAGAGGCGCGGCCGGACCGAGAGGCGCAGCCGGCAAGAACGGCGTCGTCACGTTCGCGGCGAAGGCGGCGACGGTGAAGGTCAGACGCGGCAAGGCGGCCGCGCTGCGCTTCACCCTGAAGAACGCGACGAGCGGCCGGCTGGCAAAGACGGCGGCGTCGTTGAGCACGCCGAAGGCACTGCACGCGGCGCGCGGCAAGGCTGTCACGGTGAAGGCGCTGGCGGCTGGGCGGACGAGTACGCTGACGGTGCCGCTGCGCGTCGGCGCGACGGCGAAGCTCGGTACTCACCGTGTCACCGTGACGTTGAAGGTCGGGTCGAAGACGCTCGTGCGAACGGTGACGGTGCGGGTCGTCCGCTGAGCGCATGCTGAGGTCGCTGCGGATCGCCACGACGTTCAAGGAGGGCACCGCCAACGCGCGCTACCGCGCGGAGATCCCGCTGCGCGAGCTGGCCCGCCGCGGCCACAGCGTCGTGCGGCCGTCGGCGGACGGTTCGTTCGCCGGGCTCGTCCAGCGGGAGCGACCGCCGTGGGACGTGGCGCTGGTCCAGCAGGCGACCGGCGACGACGACCTCGCCGCCGTCCGGCGGCTCCGCGAGCTGGGCGTCGCCGTCGTGTGGGACAGCGACGACGACGTCCGCGGCATCCCCCGCAACAGTCCCGCCTACCATCGCGCCGGCGGGCGGCGAGGGGTGCGGCGGCTGTTCGAGCGCACCGTCGAGATCGCGCGGACCGCCCACCTGATGACGACCCCGAGCGCGCACCTCGCGGAGCTCTATCGCGCCGAGGGGGCTCGCCACGTGGCGGTGATCGAGAACTACCTGCCCAACGACGCGCCCGGGCGCCCGCGGACGCGTCATGCGGGCGTCGTCGTCGGCGTCGTCGGTGCGCTGGAGCACGAGCGCGACCTCGAGCAGCTGCGGATCGGCGCGGTGCTGAAGGAGCTGCTCGCGCGCCAGCCCGACGTCCGCGTCGTCGCGATCGGCTGCGGGCTCGGCTTCGACGATCCGCGCTGCGCGTGGCACAGGGTCGTGCCGCCCGAGCGGCTCGAGCAGCTGACGCGCGGCTTCGACATCGGGCTCGCGCCGCTGGCCGACGGCACACTGGCCCGGAGCCGCTCGAACGTGAAGCTGAAGGAGTACGCCGCCGGCGGCGCGGCGTGGCTCGCGTCGCCGATCGGCCCGTACGTCGCGCTTGGCGAGGAGCAGGGCGGCCAGCTCGTGGCGGACGGCGACTGGCTCGCCGCGATCGAGCGGCTCGTCGTCGACCCTCGTCGTCGCGTCGAGCTGGCGACGCGCGCCCGCGGCTGGGCGGCGCGGCAGACGATCTCCAGCGGTGCGCGGGTGTGGGAGCGCGAACTGCGCGCCGCGATCGAACGGGCGCGTGACGAGAGACGCGTCGACACACGCGTGAGCCGCGCCGGACGCCGCCGCTCACCGCGTCACGCACTCCAACCACCAATCTAGACTAATCCGATAGAGAATGTAGTATTGTTTTTCGAGCCCATGCCGAGCACGTCAGTCACTCTCAAGTCGCTCGTCTCGTTCCCGAACCCCGTCAACGAGGTCACCGCCCGCGTCGTCGCGGGCGGCGTCGTGCTGCTGGGGCTCGCGACGATCGTGCTGCAGCAGCCGTGGCTGACGCTCGTGTTGGCCGTCGGCTTCCTGCTGCGGGTGCTCTCCGGGCCCCGCTTCAGCCCACTGGCCGTGCTCGCCAACAGAGTGATCGTGCCGCGGCTGCCGTTCAGAGCAAAGCTCGTCCCCGGCCCGCCGAAGCGGTTCGCGCAGACGATCGGGCTGGTCTTCTCGACGGCGGCGGCGCTGCTGTTCTTCGCCTTCGGGCTCGACACGGCCGCCTACCTCGTGGTCGGCGCGCTCGTCGTCGCCGCGAGCCTCGAGTCGTTCGCCGGGGTCTGCCTCGGCTGCCAGGCGTTCGCGCTGCTGATCCGCGCCGGGGTGATCCCGGAGGAGGTCTGCGAGCGCTGCAGCGACATCTGGGCGGGGCGCAGGCCGCCTGCCCCGGCGCCGCCCACGCCGTGATGCGCGCGCTGGTCGTCGCGGCCGTGCTCGCGGTCGCGGCGCTCGCCGGCCCGCTGACCACAGGCGCCGCCGCGGCCGGCAGCGCCTCGCGCGCCGTCGAGTTCGTCGAAGCGGCGCAGAACAAGGACGGCGGCTTCGGCGCGACGAAGGGCGCCGCCTCCGACCCGCTCGCGACGCTGTGGGCGTCGGCGGCGCTGCTGGCCGCCGGCAAGCACCCGCGCGACGAGTTCCTCAAGAACGGCCGCAGCGCGGAGGACTACCTGCTCGGTCACCTCGGGGCGTACGGCTCGCTCGAGCAGCTCGGTCTGCTCGCGCTCGTGCAGGGCACGAGCGGACTGGGCGCGAGCGCCTTCGGAAACCCCGCCTCGAAGATTGCCGCGCGCCTCAGCGAGAGCGCCGTCCGAGCCGACCCGCAAGGCGTCGCCTTCGCGATCTTCGGACTGCTCGCCGCCGGCGACGGCAGCGCCAAGACGACCGCGCGCAAAGCCGCCGAGTCGCTGCTGGCGAGCACGACCTCCGACGGCGCCTGGGGACCGGACGGCAACGCCGACTCGGCCTCGACCGCGGCCGTGCTGCAGGCGCTGGCCGCGACCGGCGTCGCCAACCGCGATACGCCGCAGGTGCTCAGCGGCTTCGACTACCTGCGCGCCGCGCAGGTCAACGACGGCGCGATCGCCGAGTCGACGCGCGTCGAGAAGGCGAGCGCCGGCGGCTCCGTCGCCGCGACCGCCTACGCGATCCAGGCGCTGGAGGCGTTCGGTCTGCCGAGCATCCGCACGAGCACCGGCAAGACCGAGCGCAACGGGCTGACGCAGTACCAGCAGCAGAGCAGCGGCGGACTGACCTCGAAGGGCGGCATCTACAGCCAGGTGCCGCCGTCGGTCGTCGAGACCGCGCAGGCGTTCCCGGCCTTCAACGGCCGCTCTTTCCAACTGCCGCCCGTCAAAAGCACCAGCGGCGGCCCCGATGCCGCGCGCAGACGCGCCGACGCGAAGCGCAAGGCGGCGGAGAGAGCCAAGCACGACAACAGCCAGCGGCGGCAGAGCAGCGGCAGCTCCGACGAGGGCGCCAGCAGCGGCGCCGCCGGCAGCAGCGGCGACACGGCCGACGACCCCGGCGCCTTCGAGAGAGCGGTCGACGGCGGTGGCAGAGCGGGTGACGAGAAGGCGGCGGAGAACGCCGCCGGAGACGAGCCGGCGGAGAGATCCGCGAGATCGGAGAGAGCTGCCAGAGAGGAGGCCGCGGCGCCCGTCGCCGCGGGCGGCGAGGAGGTCAGCGGCAGCGTCGTGAGAGCCTCCTCGGGCCCGGCGCTGAAGACGAGAGCCGGCGCTGACGACTCGGGTCTGACGAACAGACAGCGAGCGACGATCGCGGTCGGCGGTCTGCTCGGCCTGCTGCTGCTGCTCGGCGTCGGGCTCGAACGGCTGCGGCCGCGGCCGGCCGGCGCGCGGGCGCTGAGCACCGAGGGCCTGATCGCCGCGCAGCGGGTCGGCCGCCCGCTGCAGCGCGGCGCGGCGCGCGCCGGC